>NZ_JANSIC010000076.1:0-8589 GCF_047461955.1 Synechococcus sp. R55.7 | reverse complement strand
CGGTGGGATCCAGCTTCAGAACCTGTTCTATGGCATCTGCCAGGTGTTGAGCGGCCTCTTGTCGGGTGTAGCCGCGGAACTGGGCACGGCGCAGGGCAAATTCATCGGCATCGAAATGGGCGCTCTCCCGGTTCAGGTTTTGCCAGATCTGCCGGACGGAGAGAGCCGTAATGCCACCTGCCAACAGAGCGGAAAAAGGGTGCTGCAAAGAGAGCTCCGCAACAGTGGTGATGCCCCCCATCAAGGCCAGCGATTGGTAAAACCCCGGCTGCAACCAATTGCGGTTGCCCAGCCATCCCACCTCCCGCAGAAACAACAGATCCCGCTGTGGCTGAGGGATCCCTTGCCAACGGCGAAAATCGATGGCGATGGTGCCCTGGGGCTGCCAAGGGGCTTTGCGGCGGGAGATGAGCAGGGCTTCACCCCCGAAGTGGGGAACGACGCTGATCAAGGGTCGGAAAGAAGCGGGGAGCAGATCCCGCAACCGTTCGGTTTCTTCTTTTTCAAAGGATTTGAAATCTGGGCGGCTGTTCATGGCCTCACCTGTTAGGGGCATTGAGGCGGGGAGCCCGCCTGAACACGGGCGCTGTTCCGGCCCCCGACACCCCAGCCTGTGCAGAACCGATGCGAGGTTAGTCTATCGCATCTCCAGGCTGGCCGTGGAACTCTGGCCGTGGAACTCTATAGGTGGAACCCTGTAGGTTTCAAAGATCCCAATCCTAGGTTGCGTAGACTGGGAAGGCGAGCCTACCCGTCTTACCTACTCGTCTTAAATCCGAGACCATGACCTTCCCAGCTCAGCCAGAACCCCAAGTGCTCCGTACTGCTGACGGGAATGAGCAGAGTATCAACAGCCCCCTTTACACCTACGCCTTCTTCCCGCAGCCAGCTCCAGAACTTTTGCCCTTCATCCGGCAAACCGAGGGGATCCATCGGTCGGTGCAGGTGTTCTCCCCGGCAGGCAGCCGAATTGCCGCTGCTGTGGAGCCGATGCCGGATCCGGAGTCGCTGCAAGTCTCGGATGAGGTGTTGGTGCGTTCTGCCCTGCGCCACGATCAGGTGATCTGCCGGCTGTTCGCCCAGATGCCGGTGCTGCCCCTGCGCTTTGGCACCTGCTTCCTCTCAGCAGAAAAGCTGGGATCCCACCTGCTGTCCCGGCAGACGGAGTACGAACAAGCCCTCGCAGCCATTGGGGGGCGGGCCGAGTACTGTCTCAAAGGAAGGGTTCAACCTCAGCCCCAACCGGAGCCACAGCCCTCCCTAAGCGGGACGGCCTATCTGTTGGCCCGCAAGCAAGCCTATCTCCAGCAACGACAGGCCCAAGAGCAGCAAGAGCAGGAGCAGCAAGCCCTACAGCAGCTTTGGCCTTCCACCTGGCCTGTGCAAAGGGGGGATCCCCAGCCAGGAGAAGCCTTGCGGCTTTACTTTTTGCTCACCCCTGCCGAGTGGGAAGCCGCCCCTCAGCTCACCCAAACCTGGCTGGATCAGCACCCCCATTGGCAACTGGATTGGAGCGCCCCTTTGCCCCCTTATCACTTTGTCCGTGCCCTGCGGGATCCCCTGGCCGACAGGTGATAGATCCCAACTAAGGACGCCGTCCCGCTAGCGCGAACAAAGTGCTCTGCATGCGGATCATGGTCGCGTTAGCAGAGCGTGGATCCAAGCGTGATAATGGTGAGGGGATCCCGTCCGCTTCCTGTTTGCATTGGCGAGGCGGAGCCCTCACAGGGCAAAGGACTCCGTCCCGCTAACGGGAACAGCAGGCAAAAGGAAGAGTTGTGGTCTAAAGCGCTATGCGCCGCTACCGCGAACGAGTTGGGCTATTGGGGCTGGGCACGGTTGGCACGGGTGTTGTGCAAATTCTGCAGCAACCCCGGCATCCTCTCTTGCAGTCGGTTGAGATTGCGGCGGTGGGGGTGCGCTCTTTGGACAAGCCACGGCAAGTGCGGATCCCGCCTGAGCGCCTGACCACCAATCTGGAGCAAATCGTGTCGGATCCGGAAATCGACGTGGTCATCGAGCTGATGGGGGGCTTGGAGCCGGCCCGCACCTTGATCTTAAAAGCCCTTGACCACGGCAAACCGGTGATCACAGCCAACAAAGCGGTGATCGCCCGCCACGGGGAGGAGATCTTTCAGGCGGCAGCCCAAGCCAAAGTCTCGGTGCTCTTGGAAGCGGCAGTTGGGGGCGGGATCCCGATTCTGCAGCCCTTGCAACAGTCCCTGCAGGCCAGCCACATCCAGGCGGTCTGGGGCATTGTGAACGGCACCACCAACTTCATCCTCAGCCAGATGACCCAGGCGGCCAGCTCATTTGAGGAAGCCCTGGCCCTGGCCCAGGCCCACGGCTACGCCGAAGCGGATCCCAGCGCCGATGTGGAAGGGTGGGATGCCGCCGACAAGATCGCCATTTTGGCCAGCCTTGCTTTCGGGGTGTCTGTGAAGCGGGAAGCCATCCCCTGCGAAGGGATCCGCGGCATCAGCCCCACCGACATTCGCTATGCCCGCGAGTGGGGCTACACCTTCAAGCTCTTGGCCATCGCCCAAAGGGCCAACTCTGGCGGGGAGGCAGCGAAGATGGCTTTGGATATCCGGGTTCACCCCACCCTTCTGCCCTCTACCCACCCCTTGGCCAACATCAACGGTGTGGACAATGCCGTCCTGGTGCAGGGGGATCCTTTGGGGCAGGTGGTGCTGTCGGGGCCGGGGGCGGGGCGGGGGCCGACTGCCAGTGCCGTTGTCGGCGATCTGCTGACCCTGATTGCCCACCGGCAAACGGGGGCTGATGCCCCCAATCCGCTGTGGGGATTCTCCTGCTTCCCCGCTGCCGCCTCTTTGATCCCTCTCTCGGAATTGGAGTCGGAGTTTTACGTGCGGGTGTTGGCTCAGGATCAGCCGGGGGTAATGGGGGCGATTGGCACCTGCTTCGGTCGCCACCGGGTTAGCCTGGAGAGCATTACCCAAAAGGAATGTCACCAAGAGCAGGCGGAGATTGTGATTCTCACCCACACCGTCCGGGAGGCCGACTGCCGGCAGGCGCTGGCCGAGATCCAACAACTGCCCCAGGTGGCCGGGATCCCCAGCCTATTTCGGGTGCTGCGCTAGCTGCTATAGATCCAAAATGCTCCGCACCGCTGACGCGAACGCGCTGGTGGGACGGGGAGCGGCTCAGAGCATAATTGTTTGACTCTTGAGGATTGAAAACCCCGTTGGAACCCAAAAGATGAACTCTTCTGTTGAGCACTTTAGCGGGACGCAGTCCTTGCAGGCTGAGGTGGTGGTGGTGGGGGCGGGCATCAGCGGCCTAACGTTGGCCTTGCGATTACAACAGGGCTTATCCCCCAAGGATGAATCCACCCAGCCGCTGCTCCTGGCCGAGGCCAGCTCCCGCGTGGGGGGCTGTATCTCCACCCAATCCAAAGACAGCTATCGCTGGGAAGAGGGCCCCAACAGCTTTACCCCCGTCCCCGCCCTGCTTAACCTCATTGCCGAGGTGGGCTTGGCGGAGCACCTGGTGCTGGCCGATGCCAAGCTGCCCCGCTACATCTACTGGGAAAAAGAGCTGCTGCCGGTGCCCCTGAGCCCTTCTGCGGCAATTGGCTCGCGGCTGTTGAGCGTGGGCGGCAAGTTGCGGGCCTTGCGCGGCTTGTTGGGGTTTGTCGCGCCACCGCCGGGCAAAGAGGAAACGGTGCGGCAATTCTTCCGGCGGCAACTGGGATCCGAGGTGGTGGAACGGCTGGTCGAACCTTTTACCTCAGGGGTGTATGCCGGGGATCCGGATCAGCTCAGCGCCTTGGCAGCCTTCCCCCGCATTGCCGGCTTGGAAGAACGCTACGGCAGCCTCTTTGCCGGTGCTGTGCAGGCTTTGCGCAGCCGTTATCGCTACGCGACGCTCCCGCGAACCCGTCACCAGGACAGCGGCAACTCCCCTATCCAACCTCCTCCCAAGCGGGGCCAACTGGGTAACCTGCGGCAGGGGTTGCAGCAGCTACCTGAGGCGATTGCCCAGAAACTGGGCAGTGCGCTGCGGCTGGGCTGGCGGGCTGTGCATCTCAAGCGGGATGAGACGGGCTACCGGGTGGGCTTCGTCATACACGACAGCGGTGCAGAGCACACGGCCCCAGAAGAAATCCACTGGGTGGCGGCTCAACAGGTGGTGCTCACCCTCCCTGCCTACGCTGCTGCCACCCTCCTGCAGGATCTCAACCCCCAGGCCAGCCGGCTGCTGAGGGAAATCCCCTACCCGCCTGTGGCGGTGGTGGCTTTGGCCTATCCAGAAGAAGCCCTCCCCCAACCGCTGCGAGGGTTTGGCCATCTGATCCCTCGCTCTCAGGGCCTGCGCACCCTGGGCACCATCTGGGCCTCCTCCCTCTTTCCAGAGCGGGCTCCTCAGGGCTATCACTGCCTGGTCAGCTTCATCGGGGGAGCTACCGATGCGGCTTTTGCCCGCCAGAAAGGGATCCCGCCCATTACGGCGCTCTCCCCTGACGAGCGGGCCCAAATTGTGCATGCAGAACTCAGCCAGATCCTGCTCACCCGCCCTGTCGAACCCATCCGCCTGGGAGAGCGCCTGTGGCCCCAGGCTATCCCGCAATATACGCTTGGCCACCGGCAGCGGATTGCCCAATTGCAGGCCAGCCTGGCCGACCAAACCCCAGGGGTGTGGGTGTGTGCCAACTACCTGGATGGCGTGGCCTTGGGAGATTGTGTGCGGCGGGCCGAGGCCCTAGCCCAGCAGATCCTGTCCGTCCGGCGTTAGCGGTGCGGTTCCCGTTCGCGTGTAGCAGCATAGAGTGCTGTAGACATAGCAGCATGAGCCATCCCTACACCAGCCTCCTGCTCATCCCCACCGGCATTGGTGCCCGCATCGGTGGTTTTGCCGGGGATGCCCTGCCTGTTGCCCGCACTCTGGCAGCAGCCGCAGAGCGGGTCATTACCCATCCCAACGTGTTAAACGGAGCCAGTTTGTTTTGGCCGATGGGGAATGTGTTGTATGTGGAAGGGTACGGCCTGGATCAGTTCTGTGCGGGGGTGTGGAATTTGCGGCCAGTGCGCCAAAACTGTGTTGGGGTGGTGCTGGATGCCGGGATCCCCCCCGATCTGCAACAACGCCACCTGCAGGTGATGCAGGCTGCTCAGGCCACCTTGGGGCTCAACATTGGCCCCTGGCGCTTGACCCGCCAACCCTTGGGCGTTTCCGTCGGCTTCTCCCCCTCCGGGGCCAGCCAGGGATCCCTAGCCCGGCCCGATGCTCTCTTGGAGACTGCCCAGGAGCTGGTTCGCCTGGGGGCAGAGGCCATTGCCGTGGTGGCCCGCTTTCCGGATGACTTGGACTTCAGCCAATACGAGCAAGGAATGGGGGTGGATCCCTTGGCCGGCGTCGAAGCCCTGATCAGCCACCTGGTGGTGCGGGAGTTGCGGATCCCTTGTGCCCATGCCCCCGCTTTCTACCCTGAGACTTTCCCCAAGCCGGTTCACCCCCGCGCTGCTGCTGAAGAGGTGGGGTTTACCTTCTTGCCTTCGGTTTTGGTGGGCCTCAGCTACGCTCCCCAGTTCGTCAAGAGCGGGGATCCCGCCCAACCGGGCGACCTGACAGCAGAGCAGGTGGACAGCGTCATCGCCCCGGCCACTGCCTTTGGGGGGCCTGGCTTGCTGCACCTGGCCAGCCGTTATTGCGGCGCAACGCTGTCGCGACCCCACCACAATGCTCCGCCGCTGACGCGAACGGACGGAGTTCTTACTCGTCCTCCGCTTTTCATTGCCGTCGAGGAAAACACCACCGTGATGCAGGTGCATCCCCGCCAGTTGGGGATCCCTCATGTATCGGTAACCTCCTATCTAGAGGCGATTGGAGTGGTGGTGGCCCATCGAGCAGGAGTGGCCTGGTCGTCGCTACGGCTCTCCCCCTCCCCCCCGGAAAAGCTGGGATCCCACACTTGCGCCGTTCGCGGTCGCGGTGCGGAGCACTTGAGCGGGACGGAGTCCCAGTAGGCTACCGGTCGCGTTAGCGGGACGGAGTCCATGAGCAGATGGGAGCCGGCAGGGGATCCGCCGGGTTTAGGCCGGCAAACCACTCGGATAGGGCGGCCGGCAAGCAGAGGCCGGGGTTTCCCTCGATGTGCAGCCGCTCCAGTCGGGGCAGTTCTGCCAAAAAGGTCGGCAGTTCTCCCGTGAATTGGTTACGTGCCAGGCGCAGATCCCGTAACTGATTCAGCTGAGCCAGCTCGGGGGGCAGGGATCCGCTGAGGCGATTGTCCGACAGGTAGAGGTTTTCCAGGTGGCGCAGTTGCCCCAGTTGGGGGGGAATAGGCCCAGAGAGCTGATTGCGATCCAAAAACAGGCCCTTGAGGGAGCTCATCTGGCCCAGTTGGCCGGGAAGGGTGCCGCTGAGGCGGTTGTTTTGCAGGATGAGGTTTTCCAGGTGGCGCAGTTGCCCCAGCTGGGGGGGAATAGGCCCAGAGAGCTGGTTGTGATCCAAAAACAGGCCGCGCAGGTTGCGCAGCTGCCCCAGCTCGGATGGGATGGAGCCGGAGAATTCGTTGTAGTCGAGAAACAGGTTTTCCAACTGGCTGAGTTGCCCCAGCTCGGGCGGCAGGGGGCCGGAAAGTTGGTTGTGGCTGAGGGACAAGGCTCGCAACCGGCGAAATTGGCCTATTTCGGGCGGCAAGGAGCCGCTCAACCCCTGGCGATCCAACACCAGTTGGACAAGACACTGATCCGGATCAAAAAGGGCCACCTCCTCTACCTTCACCTCCGGACGGCCCAGAGCTGCCAAGATCTGCCGCAGCAAGAGGGGATCCCGACAAAGGGGAGCAGACCAGGCCCCCATCCCCCAGCTCAGCCAAACCCAGATCGCCAACAGGCCCACCGCCCACCTCTCGTGCCGAGCCATTCCCCTCTGCTGCTTCATCCCTGCTCTCCAAAGGATCTTTGCCAAGGTAGCATCCTACTCCGTCCCGCCTCCGCCGGGGTTGTTGCTATGGGCAGGGGAACCGCGACGTAGAAGAGTTCTGGCCCGGAACCGGCTAAGGACTCCGTCCCGCTAGCGCGAACAGCTACACTGAAAAGCCGATGACCTCCTCTTCGGCAAACCTCCATGGCCAGGATCAACGACCACTTCCTCAAGCTCAAGACCGGCTATCTCTTTCCCGAGATCGCCCGGCGGGTGCAGGCTTTTGCCACCGCCCATCCCGAAGCTCAAATTATCAAAATGGGCATTGGCGATGTCACCGAGCCGCTGCCGGAAGCCTGTCGAACGGCCATGATCCGGGCGGTGGAGGAAATGGGGGAACGGGCCACCTTTCGCGGCTATGGGCCAGAGCAGGGCTACGAGTGGCTGCGCCAGGCCATTGCCCGGCACGACTTCCAGGCCCGCAACTGCGATATCGACGCTTCCGAGATCTTCGTCTCCGATGGCTCCAAGTGCGATTGCGGCAACATCCTGGATATCCTCGGCCACGACAACACCATCGCCATCACGGATCCTGTCTATCCGGTTTATGTGGACACCAACGTGATGGCGGGCCATACGGGGCCGGCCAACGAACGCGGCGAATACGAGGGCCTGGTCTATCTGCCCATCACTGCCGAAAATCACTTCACCGCCAGCCTGCCCAGCCAAAAGGTGGATGTGATCTACCTCTGCTTCCCCAATAACCCCACAGGCGCAGTGGCCACACGGGAGCATCTGCAAAACTGGGTGGACTATGCCCGTGCCCACGGCTCCCTGATCCTGTTCGATGCCGCCTACGAAGCCTATATCACCGAGCCCGGGATCCCCCACTCCATTTACGAGATTCCAGGGGCGCGGGAATGTGCCATCGAGTTCCGCTCCTTTTCCAAAACCGCTGGGTTTACCGGCACCCGCTGTGCCTTTACGGTGGTGCCCAAGTCTTTGCGGGGGCAAGCTGCCGATGGATCCTGGGTGGATCTGTGGAGCTTGTGGTATCGCCGCCAATCCACCAAGTTCAACGGGGTGTCCTACATTGTGCAACGAGGGGCAGAGGCAGTTTATTCCGAAGCGGGGCAGGCGCAGGTGCGAGGTCTGGTGCAGTTTTACCTGGAAAATGCCCGCATCATTCGCGAGCAATTGGCCGAGGTGGGGATCCAAGTCTATGGCGGCGTGAATGCCCCCTACGTCTGGGTGAAAACACCCGATGGGCTGAGCAGTTGGGAGTTTTTTGACAAGCTGCTGCACACCTGCCATGTGGTGGGTACCCCTGGCTCTGGCTTCGGCAGCGCCGGAGAGGGCTATCTGCGCCTGTCCGCTTTCAACAGCCGCGCCAACGTGGAAGAGGCAATGCGCCGCATCGGCAGCGTGTTTGCGGGGGCTGGAGCCGTTGGTTAATTGAGTCTTGACCCAGAGGGCGAGGATTCTTTCAAGCGCTCCCCGCCGCCAGAGGCGAACAGCTTGGGCCCGACAGGAAAGATGACGAACCAGTCGGCGATACCGCCGCGAACCCTTTTGCCTGCAACGCAGCAACTGGGCCAGCTTCCCCTTCGGCTTTCCGGGTACTGCCGCTTCGACTGCAGCTCCTGACCGTTAGCGATGAAGATATCCATACCCTCATGGGCAGTGGCCAGGTGAACT
>NZ_JANSIC010000075.1:6445-11486 GCF_047461955.1 Synechococcus sp. R55.7 | reverse complement strand
GCCAGAGCTGATGCCCGCCTGCACCTGAAAGCGCTCCAACAGATCCAGAATCAGGGATCCCCCGTCCCACCACAGCCAGTCGATCTGGGCCGGCATCAGCGGGGATCCGGTTAGCTCGGCTTGCACATGGGTGCCGGCAGAGCCCAGCAGCAGCCAATGGGATCCCTCTGTTTCTAAAGTCAACACCAGGGGGTTGGTGTGGATGGCCTGTAGGCTCAACCGCTGCGACACCGGGATCCGGTCGGCAGGCTGCAACACTCGATAGGGGATCCCGGCAGCTTGCACAGCACTGAGGGAGCGCAGGTAACTTTCGGAAGCCGCATTAGCCCCTCCCCCGTCCCAGAATTGCCCAATCGCGTTGGCGGGACGTACTCCTTTGGAGAAAGCCGACAGCAGGATCTCCCAGCCGCCATTGGCAGAGCCGACAGAGGTCATGGCCACCGCTCCATCCAGACGGCGCAGGCCCCGCTGCCGCAAAAAGGGCAACACCGTGCGTTCTGCCAAACGGGGATCCCCGCTGTTGAGCAAGAGGTGGCGCCCTTCCGCTTGAATGGCCAGGATGGGAATTCGTCCACTGGCCAAGGCGGTAATTTGGACCGGCGGCCCCGGCCACATCCTTGGACCCAGGAGGATGGCGGCCATGATCAGGGCTGTGCCCTGCCAGCGGAAGGCCTGTCGCCACCGCGGCCAAAAGGTTAGGGCCACCAGCGCGCCGTAGAGGAGCAAGCACTGGAGCAGAGAAACTCCGCCGGTGTAGTAGGAGCTGAAGGGCCAACCGGCTATCCAGCTCACCCAGTTGATTAAAGGCGTGATCAAAAACGTCAAGGGCCGGGCCAGCAGGGATCCCAGCCCCGGCCAGAGCAAAGCCCCAAACGCCACCCCGAACCCCGCCACCAGCAGCGGCAGCAACAGGATCATCAGCAGGGGATTGGCCAGCAGTGAATAGGTGGGGATGCGGCCAAAGATGGCCACCTGCAGCGGCAAAGTCCAGATCTGGGCGGCCAGAGGAACGGCCAAGGCGGTGGCCACAGCCGGAGGCAAAAAGTCCAGCCGGGAAACAATTGGGGCTGTTCCGACCAGCAGGCCCAGGGTGGCGGCAAAGCTGAGCTGAAACCCCAGGTCTGTAATCCACAGCGGCTCGTAGATTAAGAGCAAAACTGCCGCCACCAGTAGCGTCCCCAGGGGATTGAGCTTCACCTTTCCTTCCAGGCGCGGCTCCGTCAGCACCACCATGGCCGCCGCCCCCATCAGTGCCGCTCGCAACACCGAAGGGCTGAACCCCGTGAGGGCGGTATAAAGCCCCAGCACCGCCAGGATGCTCCCCTGCTGCAGGCGCACCGCCAACCGCCGTGTCAGGACAAACACCACCCCCACCAACAGCGACACATGAAACCCAGAAGCGGCCAGCGCATGGGCCATGCCGATTTCCCGGAAGGCATCCTGCAAGTCGAAATCCAATTGGGCGGCCCGGGATCCCAGCACCAAGGAAGCCAACAGATTCCCCTGCCGCTCCCCCAATCCAGCAACGAACGCCTCTCGCACCCGCCGCCGCAACACCCAGCCCCCCCAACCTCTTCCCCCCGGCTGCAGGATCACCTCACGGGCGCTGAAGCCGGCAAAAGCCCCCTGGCGCTGCAGGTAGGCTTGAAAATCAAAGCTGCCCGGGTTCAAGGCCGGACTGGGAAGGTACAGGGATCCCGTCAGGCGCACCCGTTGGTTGGGGTGGAGATCCTTGTCCTGGAGGGCCTCAGGGCCGGTGGTGACGTAGAGCTTGCCGCTGACCTGGCGGGCCGTGGAGTCGGCGTTGAGCACCTGCTCTGCTCTCAGCCAAAATTGCCGCCGTTCGCTGCGGGTGGGACGAGGTTCCGAGAGGACGGTGCCCACCAAGTTCATCTGCTGCTGGGGGGCCAACAGGCTGATATCCGTCGGCCCGGGAAAAGGCTGCCGCCAACCCAGGTAACCCCAAGCCAGACACCCCACCAGACCCATCGCCAGCCAAGTGCGGGCCAGACGCGGTTGCCGCCGGCACAGCAGGGATCCCGCCAGCCCCAATCCCAGCAGGATCCCCCAGCCCCACCCGGCAGCCTGGGGCCAAGCCCGCACCAGCAGGCCCAAGATCCAGCCCAACCCCAGCAGATAGGTTCTTTCCATGTGCCGCAGACCCGTCTGCCCCCCACTGTACCGATGTGGTCAAGCGGGATCCATTGCGTTGTCTTAACCTTGCTCGCCTGCCGAAAGAATTGTATTAAAGGATACTCTTTCTCGACCTTGGCAAAGGGAGTGTAGATTAGGGCTGGTCGCGCCAGCGGGATGTAGTCCTTGGCAGTTTCCTGCGCCGGCATCCTGAAAACGACCCTAAAACGACCCTAAGTTATCTGTCCCCTTCCCCGCTGTTTCCCCTAGACCCTATGCGCATCCGATCCATCCGCGTTCTCAGTGGCCCCAACTACTGGAGCATCCGTCGTCATAAGCTGATTCAAATGCGGCTTGATCTGGAAGACTTGCAGGAGCGACCCACCAACACCATCCCGGGTTTCAAAGAAAGGTTGGAGGCCCTGTTGCCGGGACTGTGGGAACACCAGTGCTCCCGCGGCTGCTATGGGGGATTCTTGCAACGGGTGGAAGAGGGCACCCTCATGGGCCATGTGGTGGAGCATGTGGCCTTGGAACTGCAGACTCTGGCCGGCATGAAAGTGGATTTTGGCCGCACCCGCGAAACCTCCACCCCCGGCACCTACAACGTCGTGTTCGAGTATCAAGAGGCAGAGGCCGGGCGCTTTGCGGCCAAAGCTGCAGTCTACCTCTGTCAGGCTTTGGTGGATGGAGAAGACTACCGCCGCGACCTAGAACTGGACATTCAAGAGTTGCGAGAGATCCGAGAGAACGTCCGCTTCGGCCCCAGCACCCAAGCTTTGCTGGACGAGGCCGCCCTGCGCGGGATCCCCTATCTGCGCCTCAACAAGGGATCCCTGGTGCAACTGGGGTACGGCGTCTACCAAAAGCGCATCGAAGCCACCACCACTGAAAAAACCAGCATCATTGCCGCCGACCTGGCCGCCGACAAGCGGGCCACCAAAGAACTGCTGCAGGACATGGGGATCCCGGTGCCCAAGGGCTATACGGTGCGTCGCCGCAGCGAGTTGGCAGCCACCATCGAGGATGTCGGGGGCTTTCCGGTGGTGATCAAGCCCCTTAACGCCAACCACGGCAAGGGCATCACCGTCAACATCACCAGCCTGGAAGCCGCCGAGATCGCCTACGATGCCGCCAGCCAATACTCCGATGTGGTGTTGGTGGAAAAGCACCTGGTGGGGGATGACTACCGACTGCTGGTGATCAACAACAAGCTGGTGGCTGTGGCCAAGCGGATCCCAGCCTATGTGGTGGGAGATGGCCGCTCCACCATTCAAGAGCTGATCGACGAAGTCAACAGGGATCCGCGGCGGGGGTTTGGCCACGAAAACGTGCTGACCCAAATTAGCGTTGATGACATGACCCTGCGTATCCTCGAAAGCAAAGGCTACACCCTGGATACGGTGCTGCCCAAAGGAGAACATTGCACCCTCAAATCCACCGCCAACCTGAGCACCGGCGGCATCGCCGTCGATTGCACCGATATCATCCATCCCTACAACGCCTTCATTGCCGAACGGGCAGCTCAGATCATCGGCCTGGATGTGGCGGGCATCGACCTCATCTGCCCGGACATTGCCCAGCCCGTCAACGAAACCGGTGGCGGCATTGTCGAGGTGAACGCTTCTCCGGGTTTGCGCATGCACCTGGCCCCCAGCGAAGGGATCCCGCGCAATGTGGCTGAGCCCATCATCGACATGCTCTTTCCCCCCGGCAGCCACACCCGCATCCCCATCCTGGCCGTCACCGGCACCAACGGCAAAACCACCACCACCCGCCTGATCGCCCACATCCTCAAAGGCATCGGCAAGCGGGTCGGCTTCACCACCACCGACGGCGTTTACATCCAAAACCATCAAATTGCCAAGGGAGACATGACCGGCCCCCACAGCGCCCGCCTGGTGCTCAGGGATCCCACCGTAGAAGTGGCGGTGCTGGAAACGGCGCGAGGCGGCATTTTGCGAGAGGGGCTGGGGTTTCCGGAATGCGATATTGGCGTGGTGCTCAACGTAACCTCAGATCACCTGGGGTTGGGGGATATCGAAACCCTAGAAGACATGGCCCGCGTCAAATCCGTCTTGGTGGAAGCGGTACACGAGCGGGGCTACGCTGTCTTGAATGCCGATGATGGTCTGGTGGCCGCCATGGCCGCCAATGTCAAGGCGACAGTGGCCTATTTCAGCATGAACCCGGAAAATCCCCTCATTCAAAAGCACATTGCTTCCGGGGGCATAGCAGCTGTCTATGAAGAGGGCCACATCTCAATTTTGAAACGGGGCTGGAAACTGCGCATAGAAGATGTAACCAAAATTCCCCTCACCCTCTCTGGCAAGGCCAGCTTCATGATCCAAAATGTGCTGGCCGCTACTTTGGCAGCCTTCCTGCACGGGGTTTCCATCGACGACATCCGCATGGCGCTGGGCACCTTCACCAGTTCTGTAGCCCAGACCCCCGGTCGCCTCAACTTGTTTGATGTAGGGGGCTACCAGGTGTTGGTGGACTATGCCCACAACCCGGCAGGTTACGAGGCCATTCAAAGTACCCTAGAGCGCTGGGATTGCCAACGAAAAATTGGGGTCATCGGCGGGCCTGGGGATCGGCGCAACAGCGACCTACGAGAGTTGGGAGTCTTGGCAGCGCGCATGTTCGACCGAGCCATTGTCAAAGAAGATGATGACCGGCGAGGACGGGAACCAGGCGAGGTGGCCGCCCTAATCCGGCAGGGTTGGGAACAGGAAAAGGCAGGGGATCGTCTGCAGGAAATCTTGGATGAGGCAACTGCTATCGAAACCGCTCTGGAGAAAGCCGAACCCGGAGACCTGGTGGTGATCTTTCCGGCGGATGTACAGCGCACCATCCAGATCATCACCCGCTTTCAAGACAAGCTCAATCCCAAACCCAGTTACCG
>NZ_JANSIC010000075.1:0-6345 GCF_047461955.1 Synechococcus sp. R55.7 | reverse complement strand
AGGAAAACAGCTCATGGACAGCGCTCTGCTTCAAGCGGCTCGCCAGATTTATCAATTTCATCTGCAGCATCGACCGGAAGTGCTGGAGCAACCCCCGCGGGGAGTAGTCATCCACCGCCGTACCCTGCGAGGGGATCTGATCTTTTCCGAGTTCCCCATCCTGCTGCCCCAGGAAACTTTTATTCCGCTGCAGCAGTTGGAGCCGCTGCGGTGAGGCACAAGGTCGGCGCTGACAGAGCAGATCCCCCCTTCCTCTCCTGCTTTTGGGAACTCCGTCCCGCCGACGCGATGGGAATCGCTGCCATGCTCGAGGTTCTCCCCTACTGCGCAACGCTCGCATGATGTGGCTGAGCATGATGTGGCTGAGCAGCGCCGACGCCAACAGAATCTGGGAGCTGCGCCTACTGGCCTGGGTGCTGGTGCTGGTGTTGGGGGCCTGTGTGGGCAGCTTCTTAAATGTGGTGGTCTATCGTCTGCCGCAGGGCCTTTCTCTGCTCTATCCCGGATCCCATTGTCCAAGCTGCAAGACGCCGCTGGGCCCCACGGAGAACATTCCCATCCTAGGCTGGTTGTTGCTGCGCGGTCGCTGCCGCCATTGTGGAGCGCAGATTAGCTGGCGCTACCCTGCCGTTGAGGCGTTGACAATGGGCCTGTTTGCCCTCAGCATCGGCGCTTTGGGGTTTTCTGCCCAAGGGATCCTCACCTGCATCTTGTTGAGCTGGCTGTTGGCCCTGGCGCTCATCGATCTGGATACCTTTTTGCTGCCGGAGGAGCTGACCCGTTCAGGCCTGGTGGTGGGGCTTTTGGCCCGCCTGGCCTTGCCGTGGCTCCAGGGATCCGGATCCCTGGCCGCTACAGGCCTGTCACTGGTGGAAGGGATTGCAGGAGCTGTGCTGGGCCTCTGGCTGCTGGAGGGCATTGGCCTCTTGGCCCGTTGGGTCTTGGGGCGGGAGGCTATGGGCGGGGGAGATGGCAAGCTGTTGGCCCTGATCGGCATGTGGTTGGGCTGGCAGGGGGTGGTGGTGGCCCTTCTTTTGGGTTCCGGGTTTGGCCTGCTGGCTAGCTTGCTGGCCATGACCAAGGGGCGGGCCCGCCTGGGAAAGCCCATCCCCTTCGGCCCCTACTTGGCTATGGGCGGAGGGGTAGCCGCTCTAGCCGGATCCCAACTGGTGGAGGGCTACCTACGCTGGGCCGGATTGGTGGGGTAGAGGGAACGTCCATTCAACATTGGATACTTCATGTTTCGGGATCTATGACTTCAAACTGATCGGGAAAAAGAATGAGATTAAAATATCGAAAACCTCCTACCAAGCTCAAATCCGGAACCGCTAAATCAACCGCATAGCCTTCAGTGGGATCTGAGTAACATTCCACAATGGATCCCTGAGTTCCAGCAGGAATAGTGGTCTCGCTGAAATACTCCTTGACATCTGCCACAGTTTTGACTCTACTGTATGGCTTGATTCTAGAAGTGGTTTTACTCATCATTGTGTACCTCTAGCCAATTGGTGACCAAACGAGGGATTAAACTTTCCTTATCAACCTGCCACACGGTCACTAAAGTGCCTTTTTTCTGATTGAGGCCCAAAATTTCAATCTTGACTCGATAGCGGCTTCCATAGGGTGTTGGAAACGGATCCCCGGCTAAGGCGCAAGGCAGAGCAGCAGTAACCTGTTGCAGAATGTGAGCAAATCCCACCCTTCTTCCCTCTGGTGTACTGACATCATAGCCAAGCTCTGCAAAGGCAATCCACTTGCCTTGATTTCCAGGATTAGCTGGATTCATAGAGTAATCAACGAACTTGGCAGGATCCACTGCTGCTTCAGAAGCCCTGGGCAAGGATCCGGCCATGGTTGCAGCTTTTGCCGACTTCACGTAAGGTCTAAGGACTCCGTCCCGCTGGCGCGAACAGTAGCCCAGACGTCTCACGCTAACCTGAAACAACCATATTAATATTAATTACTCCACCCCCTCGATTCGGTCTTCCACTTCCTGGTACAGCTCCTGCAGACGCTCGATATTGGCCTGGGAAGTCTGCCAATAGCCACGCCCATGCACCTCCAGCAGGGATCCGACAATGCGCCGGAAGGAGTGGGGGTTGAGGTTCATCAAGCGCTGCCGCATCGCCTCGTCCTTGATGAAGGTCTCGTTGGTTTCCTCGTAGATCCAGTTGTCCACCGCGCCTGCCGTAGCTGACCAGCCGGAGGTGTTGACCAGCCGCTTGGCGATCTCCCGTACCCCTTCGTAGCCGTGCTTGAGCATCCCCTCATACCACTTGGGGTTGAGGAGCTTGGTGCGGGCGTCCAGACGGATGGTTTCGCTCAGGGTGCGGATCTGGGCGTTGGGCGTGGTGGTATCTGCCATGTAGGCCGAGGGGGCCTTGCCGTCGGGGCGCAGGCTCTGCACCAGCTTGGTGGGATCCGCGTCGAAGTAGTGGCTGACATCGGTCAGGCTGATCTCCGAGGAGTCCAGGTTCTGGAAGGTCACATCCACCGTCTTCAAGCTAGCTTCAAAAAGCTGCCGCATCTGCTGGTTAGGCAGATTCGAGCCAAAGGCAAAGGACTTGCGGGATAGGTACATCTCCCGCAGCTCCCTCTCGTCCTCCCAGGAGCTGTTTTCCACCGCCAGGTTGATGTTGGCGGAGTAGGATCCGGAAGCGTTGGAAAAGACCCGCGTTGCCGCCTGCTCCAACGTCAGCCCCAGTTCTTCTGCCTGCTGCAGGGCGTGCTTGCGCACAAAGTTCAGCTCCGGTGGCTCCACCGCTGCGGCCGCCAGCTTCACCGCCCGGTCGATCAGGTCCATCTGGTTGACAAACAGATCCCGGAACACCCCCGAGCAGTTCACCACCACATCAATGCGGGGCCGGCCCAGTTCCTCTAAGGGGATCAACTCCACCTTGTTCACCCGCCCCAGGGCATCGGGTTTGGGTCGCACCCCCAGCAAACACAGCACCTGCGCCAGCGACTCCCCGTAGGTCTTGATGTTGTCGGTGCCCCAGAGCACCACCGAGATGGTTTCCGGGTACCGGCCACCGTTACTGCTCATCTCGCGAGCCAGCAGCCGTTCCACCACGATCTCCGCAGACTTAATCGCGGCTGCCGTGGGGATGGACTGGGGATCCAAAGCATGGATGTTCCGTCCCGTGGGCAACACATTGGGGTTGCGGATGGGATCCCCTCCTGGCCCCGGCGAAATGTACTCCCCTTCCAAGGCCCGCAGCAGGGATCCCAGCTCATAATCTGCCGTAATTTGCTTGAGGCACTCCTCCAGAAATTCAAACAAGGGCTTCAAAAGATCCGGATCCACCTGGGGGTAGCCCGCTTCTTTTAGGACTGCCAACCAGGGGGCTTGCCGGCCCATGTTGAAAAAGTTGAGCTTGGCCACCCGCGCGACCCGGCCCTGGGCGTCGGTCTGCTCCTGCACCAGCGCCGCCACCGCCTTCTGGCAGGCCTTGTTGATGCGATCCAGCAGCTCCGTATCCGCCAGGTGTCCCCGATCCCGGTTGCGGTAGATCTCATCGATGTCCCGGCCCAGGCTTTGGGCAAGAATGCGCGGCAGACCCAGGATCCCTTCTTCGGGGCGGTCAATGCTGGCAATGCTCACCAGGGTGGCAATCGCCTCCTCTGCTGTGGGGGGCGCTCCAATGACGTGCAGACCACAGGGCAACAGCCGCGACTCGATCTCCATCAGCTGGGCGTAGAGCTTGCCCACCACCCTGTCCCGCTCTTCCAAGCTCAACTGGGCGGCGTCCCCCTGGGGCAACTCCACATCCTTGTCCAGGTTCACCAGCCGCGCCTTGTCGCAGATGGCGTTGACGATGGCGATGCCCCGCGCCCCCTCCCGCAGGGTTTGGTAGGAGCCGATCATCTCCCGCAGCTCTTGCAGCCCCTTGTAGAGGCCGGCGTTTTCTGCCGGCGGCGTCAGGTAGCTGATGGTGCAGGCGTAGCCCCGCCGCTTGGCAATAGTGGCCTCACTGGGGTTGTTGGCGGCGTAGTAGTACAGGTTGGGCAGGGATCCAATTAGATTATCCGGATAGCACTCGCCCGACATGCCGATCTGCTTGCCCGGCATAAACTCCAGGGATCCATGGGTGCCAAAGTGCAACACCGCATCCGCCCCCCAAACTTTCTCCAGGTAGGTGTAGTAGGCAGCAAAGCCGTGGTGAGGGCTGGCTGACCTGGAAAAAAGCAGCCGCATGGGATCCCCTTCATAGCCGAAGGTGGGCTGCACCCCGATGAACACATTGCCAAAGTGCTTGCCGTAGATCAACAGATTTTGCCCATCGGTATTCAGGTGCCCCGGCGCTGGCCCCCAGTATTGCTCGATGGCTTTCACGTAGGGTGTCAGCGCCTCGTACTCCCGCACCGACAGTTTGGCGGCCACATTCAGCTCCGGGCTGGCGTACTGGGCCTGGGGATCGTGCAGGATGGACTCCATCAGCTCCTGCGGGGTTTTGGGCAGCTCGGGGCCGAGGTCATAGCCGTTGTGGGCCAGGGCCTGCATCACCCGGTGAATAGAGGCAAATACATCCAAGTAGGCTGCTGTCCCCACATTGCCTTTGTCCGGTGGGAAGCTGAAGACGGTGATGGCGATCTTCTTCTCCAGCTTGGGCTTGCGCCGCAAATTGGCCCATTTAATGGCCCGCGCCGCGATCAGCTCGATCCGATCCTGCATTGCGTGAGCTTTGCCGGTGGCCGCGTCCCGCCCTGAGAGGATGATGGGATCAATGGCCCCGTCCAGCTCGGGAATGGCAATCTGCAGAGCCACCTGCACCGGGTGCAGCCCCAGGTCGCTGGCAGCCCATTCCTCCGTCGATTGAAACACCAAGGGCAGCGCCACCATGTAGGGGCGATTCAGCCGTTGCAGCGCTTCCACCGCCTTGGGGTGATCCTGCCGCGCCGGCCCTCCCACCAGGGCAAACCCGGTTAGCGACACGACCACATCCACAATGGGCGCTGTCTTCTGCGCGTTCCAGAAAAACTCGTTCACTGGCTTGGAGAAATCTAGACCCCCGGCAAACACCGGCACCACCCGCGCCCCGCGCGACTCCAGCTCTTGCACCATGGCCACGTAGTGGGCATCATCCCCCGTCACCAGGTGGGTGCGCTGCAACACCAACCCCACGCAGGGAGCCAAGGGATCCTTCACGTCCTGCGGCAGATCCTCGCGGGCGTTGTACCAATCCAAATACTCCGCCAGACTGGCAAACATCTGCGGCGCCAAGGGGTGCCAGATGCCCATCTCCAAGTAGGTGACCGGCTCGGCAAAGGAGAGCTGCCCCCGCATCCCCGGCAGGTAGCGATCCGCCAACATCAGCAAAAAGTTCTCCAGGTTCTCGCGGGATCCCCCCAGCCAGTACTGGAAGCTGAGCATGAAGTTGCGGGCATCCTGCGCCTTGTCGAAGGGCAGATACTTCAGCACCTTGGGCAGCGTCTGCAGCAGCTTCAGCATCCCCTCCTGGAAGTTGGATCCCTGCTGGCGCTTGCGCATGAACTGGGCAATGGCGCTCTTGGACTGTCCCAGCTGCGCCATAGAAAAGGATCCCATCTTGTTCAGGCGCATCACCTCCGGCATGGAGGGAAACACCACCACCGCATCCAGCCGTTCCCGCAGGGGTTCTACCGCCTGCACCACCTTCTGGGCAATGTCCTCGATGAAGATCAAGGATCCAATAAAGACATTGGCCGTTTCCAGATCCCGCCGAAAAGCCTCATAGCCCGCGGGATCCCGCAGCTCCTCCACCAGATAGCCGGACAGCTCCACCGCCAGCTTGGAGTTGTGGGCGTTGATGTGCTGCACTGCTGCGGTCAGGGCACTCTGATATTGCGGCTCCAACACCACATACACCACCTTCATCAAGCGGCGATCCCCTACCTCGGCAGGGGTAACGTGGCGGGTGATGGGCTTAACCAGAGTAAACATGCGGTCGCTCTCCGTCGTGCAATGCAAAAGATGGGGTGAACTGGGGAAAGGACTCCGTCCCGCTGACGCGAAAGGACTCCGTCCCGCTGACGCGATAGGCAGGATCCCCTATTGTCTGTTTCCCGTTCTACCAGAGAAACGGATCCCTGCTGGGGGCATGGCGGCAAGGTCGTAATAATTCGCAATGATCGCTGAGGTACTGTAAAGGGGAAGAGGATCCCTTCCCCAGAGAGCGTCCCCTTCTAAGGATCCAATGGACTTCTCACCCCGCGCCCGCCTTTATTCAGCACATGGGTGTAAATCATGGTGGTTTTGACATCTTTGTGGCCCAACAATTCTTGGACGGTGCGGATGTCGTAGCCGTTTTGCAGGAGATGAGTGGCAAAACTATGGCGGAAGGTGTGGCAAGTAAACTACCCGAC
>NZ_JANSIC010000074.1:3482-11493 GCF_047461955.1 Synechococcus sp. R55.7 | reverse complement strand
GAGGGCCAGCCTTTCCAGAGCCTCGGCGAGCGGATCCCAATTTTGCAGAGTCGATGAGAGATGGTTGGCAAAAACGCTCTCAGTGCAGGGCCATTGTCAGCAGCCCCTGCTGCCCCAGCAACACCTCCCGCAACAGGGTAACCAGGCCCACCCAAACCACAGGGGCCATGTCCACACCTCCCAGAGGCGGGATCAGGCGACGGGTCGGGCGCAACAGAAACTCCGTCAGGCCGACCACCAACGAGTAGGGCAACCGAGAAGTATCCAGTTGCGGATACCACGACAGAAAGATGCGCAGCACAAACAGGAGGGTGTAGAGCGCCAACAGTGGGCCAAGCACCCAAGAGGTGAGAATTGGCAGCATAGGTTACTCAAAGAACAGGTTTACTGGTGGCAGTTCTCTCCATTCTGCTCTAATTGGGAGGGTCTGCTGGAGTCCAGAGATACCTCGGGGAATGCAGGCGCTCGGCCCAAGTCAAACCCCAACTTTTTTAAACTTTAACCCTCTTCCCGAAAATGGCCTTACCGGCGGGGCAGCAACAGTTAAAGACTAGCGTCATAATGGACGTATCTTGCTGGACTGCAGGCAGGGATCCCATGCAAGGAAAACTACAAGAGATCGATATCCGCAGCATCCTTCAGCTCATCGAGCTGGGCCAGCGCACCGGTGAGCTTTTTGTAGAGGCCAGCCCCTCTGTCTACTGGTTTGTCTTCTTCCTGAATGGGCGGATTATCTACGCCTCTGAAACGGAAGGGAACATTGCCCGCCTCAGAGACTATCTGCACCGCTTCAAGCTGGAAGCCGCCCTGGAGGAAATTCAAATTCCCCACAAAGCCGCGGTCAACGCCCCCGAATACAACCGCCTCTGGTCTTTGCTGGAAAGCCACAAGCTCAACCCCAACCAGGGCAAGCAAATCCTGCTGGGCATGGTGCGGGAAGTCCTCTTCGACCTGCTCAGCCTCCACCAGGGTTCCTTCATTTTTGAGGCCGGATCCCCCCTGGCCCCCCAATTGACCACCTTCCCCGTTACCCCCCTGCTCACCGAGATCGTAGCCCAAGTGCAGGAGTGGAAAAAGCTGCACCCCTACATCCAAGCTCCCAACCAAGCTCCCACCATCGTCAACCCCCTGCCGCTCCAGCAAAACCTGCCCGCCCCCGTCTTCAAAGCCCTGAGCGAGTGGTCAGACGGCAAAACCAGCATTCGCCAGATGGGTCGCTACCTGGGTCGAGACACCCTGGCGGTGGCCAAGGCCATCTATCCCTACGTCCGCCAAGGGGCCATTCAACTGTCCGAGCCCGTCTTGATCGCGGAGCCCAAGCCCAGCCGTCCCCTCAAACCCAGCGATAAGCCCAGCCACATCCTTTGCATCGACGACTCCATGGCCATCCAAAAAACCGTAGAGTTCATCCTGCAAAACGAGGGCTACCAGGTTACCACCATCGGCAATCCTCTCAAAGCGCTGGGACAGGTGTTTCTTCTCAACCCCGACATGATTCTCTGCGATGTGGCCATGCCCAAGTTGGATGGGTATGAGCTGTGCGCCATGTTGCGCAAATCCAGCCAGTTCCGCGAAACCCCCATGATTATGCTGACCGGCAAGGATGGTTTTACCGACCGGATTAAGGCCCGCATGGCCGGAGCGAACGAATTTTTGAGCAAACCCTTTGCGGAAAAGGAGTTGTTGACCATTGTCGAATCCTACGTGGGCCCTCCCCCCAAACGGGGCGGTGGCGAATAGGCGTTGGGGTAGCCAAAATGTTGGCACAGAAGACTATAGGCGAAGTACTGGACAGAAGAGTGGCCTCACCGAAACAATAGGGGTAGCATGGCCGGCCCGGAGCCAGGTGAGGTTACAAGAGCAAACCTCAGTCAAAGCAGCCCGACGGTTGCGCGGGAGTGCAAAAGGAGCAAGACGGCGATGAGCAAAGTGCTGGTGGTGGATGACAACCGTACCTACCTGGAGACCATTTCCAGCTTGCTTTCCGAGAACGGTTTGGAAGTCTCCACAGCAACAGACGGCGTAGAGGCAATGGAGTGCATTCGCCAGCAGAAGCCTGATGTGGTGGTGCTGGATATTGTCATGCCGCGCATGAACGGCTACGAGGTATGCCGGGAAGTGAAGGGGGATGAAAGTACCAAACACATTCGCATCGTCATGTGTTCCACCAAAGACCAGACCTTTGATATCGAGTGGGCCAGGCGCAACCAGGCGGATGCCTATGTAACCAAGCCCTTTAAGCCCCAAGAGCTCCTGGCGACCATCAAACATCAATTGCGGGAGATGAATCGGAAATGAGTCGCGTTTTGGTGGTGGAAGATAGCCAATCCCAGCGGGAGATGATCAGCAAGCTGCTGCAGGAAAACGGCTTCGAGGTGATGACTGTGGAAGACGGGGTGGAGGCCGTAGAGGCGGTGAAGCAAAACAAACCCGACCTGATCGTGCTGGACATCGTCATGCCGCGCATGAACGGCTATGAGGTGTGCCGTCTTCTCAAGGCCGACCCTCTCACCCAAAAAACGCCCATCGTCATGTGTTCTTCCAAGGGCGAAGAATTTGACCGCTACTGGGGGATCCGCCAGGGAGCGGATGCCTACATTGCCAAGCCTTTCCAGCCCCAGGAACTGGTGGGTACGATTAAGCAATTACTGAGAGGCTGAGAGCTGCCCCTTCTGCTTCCACGCCTTTCGGTAGGTCCTGAGAACGACTCTGCGTTTTAAGCAGGGAGGGGGGCGGGATCAACAGTCCACAAGACTATCCATGCGGGGGAGCATCATGCTGGGGGATCTGGATTTATTGATGGGGGATGAGACCCAAGAGTTGCGGGAGATGGAGGCTCCCGAAGGTGAGCTATTCCTAAAGTTCAAGATTGCCACCGGGGAGGAATTTGCGCTGCCAGCGGTATCGGTTGTGGAGGTGATGAGCATTGGCCCAGAGAAAATCACCCCCATGCCCAATGTGGCCCCAGTTTTGCTGGGCACGCTGAATTTGCGGGGCGAGATCATCTGGGTTGCAGACCTGGGGCAATTTTTGGGGATCAGCCCGCCCCTGAACATCGACCGAGCCGAGATTCCTGTGGTGGCCGTGATGGATCAACAGGATTTGCTCATGGGCTTGGCTGTGGATTTAATTGTAGGCATGGAGTGGCTGAAGACTGAATTGGTGCGGCCTGCCCTCACGGCTCCTGAGTCCATGGCTCCTTTTTTGCGAGGGGAATGGGTGGTGCCCGGAACGGGATCGCGCTTGCCATTGCTGGATCAGTCGGCCATCCTGCGATCCAATCGTTGGGGTTGACAGACGGCCCCCTGGGAGCTCAGCGGGAGGAAAGTGTATAGTTCCTATCAAAGATCCAAGCTAACTCCAGCCACAATGGGGAAAGTTGGACCAAATCTATCCCCTACCGATGCGTGTCGAGGCTGTTGAGGGTAAGCCCTGAGACGGCGGCAGAAAGGCCCACTCTTGCTTGACTGAATGTGGAAAAGGGGGGATAGCCTGCATCCATGGGGTTTTGAGGTGTTGGGGGCGTTCCGTTTGCATCTGTGTTGACGCGTGAACAGAGGTAGGCAAGCAGTGAAGGGAGGATCCATGGTTCCGAGCGCGAACAGTCAGAGAGACTACACCGATGCGATGGCCGCCTTTTGGCAGGGAGACTACGTCCGGGCGGTGCGGTTGTTCAACCAAGTGGCCGCTGCTGAACCGCAAGATACTGCTGTCAAGCTGCTGCTGGCTTTGGCACAAAAACAAGCTGGGCAGTTGTTGGAAGCTCGCCAAACCTACAACACCATTTTACAAACAGCCAGTGATCCCGATGAGCTGGAGTCGGCCCGGAAGGGTCTAGAAGAGCTGTTGCAAATGGCACCGGAGCTGGCGGATCTTCCCGATTCCCCAGAAGCGGACGAGTTTCGCTCTCCAGATGAGTTTGCACCTGGGTCGGATGCCTTTTCGGAAGAGGCTTTCTCTGCTCCCGATCCCTTCTTGCAGTTCGAGGAGATGGGGGAAGAGGAGGCGGATCCCTTTGCTCAGAATCCCTTTCCACTGGAGGCAGACAGCCTTGGCAGCGATTTCATGGGGGAAGAGAGATTCAGGGATCCCTTTGAGACCGGGCTGCAAATGCCGGAGGCTGATCCGCTGGGTTTATCTCACCCGATGCCGACCCATCCTCGGGTAACACCACCGGCCCTCTCGCGACGGGCAGGCTTGGAAGAGGGCGGGCCTCAAACCGATCCGGTGGTCGAAGATGACTTTGCCTTTCTCAACGAGTTCGATCGAGAGCATCTGGAAGCCCTAGAAGGCGACTCCGACTCCATTACGCAGTTGGCCGGCGATGCCGATTTTCCCGATGAGATGGGCTTCTCCCTGCCCGGTCTTGAGGAAGAGGAAGGGGGATCCCTGGAAGAAAGCCTGCCGACCGAATTGGCTGCCCCCATGAGTGAGCCGATCCCTGCCCCCGATGAAGATACTGCCAGTCCCGGCTCTGCCCTCTTCGAGCTTGACGAGCTAGACAGCCTGGATCGCGAACTTGCCGGCATGGATGGCGGTGAGCCGGTGGGGGCCTTCCGCCCAGATGAGGGGGCGATTGGGGGGATGAGCCCAATGGCGGAGACCGGCAGCGGAGCGGCCCAAGTCCTGCTGCCCACGGCCTCCCTCCCTATTCCCAGTGTAGGTGAACAAGGGGCAAGAACCTCTGCTGGGATCGCCAACCGACCGATTGGGGATCGGCAATTGGCCATAGCGCTTATCCAAGGAGCTGTGAGTTTGGCTGCCGGCTTGGCGATTGGCCTTGGGATCCCGGCCAATGGGGGAGCTCGCTTGATTGCCGGGGTGATTGGAGGCGGGCTGATCGGCACAGGAGCAGGGGTTATCCTCGGGGCCAGCAGTGCCAAACAAATTCGCTCCACCGCCCAAGAGCTGGCCGGCCACTTTGCCGCCTTGGCCCAGGGGAATTATTCAGTACGAGCCACAGCCAACACCCACGATGAGCTGGGGCGCTTGGCCGACAGCTTTAACCAGATGGCGGCTGCCCTTGAAGCCAACTTCGCCGAACTGAGCCAGCGGGCTGCCGAGCAAGGGCAAGCTAAGGAAGACCTACAGCGCCAGGTGATTCGCCTGCTGGACGACGTGGAAGGGGCTGCCCGTGGAGACCTGACGGTGCGGGCAGAGGTGACTGCCGACGTGCTGGGGGCTGTGGCCGACTCCTTTAACCTGACCATTCGCAGTCTGCGAGACATTGTCAGCCAGGTGAAGCGGGCCGCCGCCGCCGTGAACGATGCCGCCTTGCAGAACGAGGACTTTGCCCGCAGCCTCTCTGCCGACGCCTTGCGCCAGGCGGAGGAGATTTCCAACTCCCTCAACTCCATTCAGGAGATGACGGACTCCATTCAAGAGGTGGCCAGCAACGCCCGCGAAGCGGCCAACGTGACTGCCCAAGCCACAGAAGCAGCCGCTCGGGGTGGAGAAGCTGTGGATCGCACGGTAAGTGGCATCCTGGAAATTCGCGAAACCGTGGCAGAAACCACCCGCAAAGTGAAGCGATTGGCGGAATCCTCGCAGGAAATTTCCAAAATTGTGGCTTTGATCTCTCAAATTGCCTCGCGCACCAACCTGCTTGCCCTCAACGCCAGCATCGAGGCGGCACGAGCCGGGGAATCGGGACGGGGCTTTGCCATCGTGGCCGATGAGGTGCGACAACTGGCCGACCGAGCTGCCAAAGCCTCGAAGGAGATCGAGCAGATCGTGTTGCAGATTCAATCGGAAACCGGCAACGTGATGACGGCTATGGAAGAAGGCACCCAACTGGTGATCGAGGGGACGCGGCGGGCCGAGCAGGCCAAGAACAGCCTGGACGAGATTATCGAGGTCAGTCGCCGGATCGACGAGTTGGTGCGGGCGATCTCTCAGGCCACCGTGCAACAAACGGAAACCTCTCGCTCTGTGGCGCAGGTGATGCAATCGGTGGAGTTGACCGCCAACGAGACCTCTAAGGAGGCGCAGAAGGTGGCAGCTTCGCTCCAACAGTTGGTGAGCATCGCCCGCGAGTTGCAAACTTCTGTCGGTCGCTTCCGGGTTGGGGATGAATGAGCAAATCTGCTGTTTTGAGGGCATTCTAGGGACAAGGATCCCCATGCAGGAGACGTTATCGATCCTTAGCAAATGCCACTGGGATCCCCCTGTTCCGACTTTTGGCCGGACTCTTCGCTCAGGCGAGCCTCAATCTGTCCGGTCTGCTATTACTGATGCATACCTGTGGGCTGTAGGAAGGGCCTCCTGCCATGAATGAAGAAGCACAAAAGCGGATCCTCAGTTATTTCATCGAAGAAGCCCGCGACCACTTGGCAACGATTGAACAAGTGCTCCTCAGCTTGCGGGACAGCATGAGCGATCCCGAGCTGATCAACGAGCTGTTTCGAGCTGCTCACTCCATCAAGGGGGGAGCTGCCATGCTGGGCCTCACCAGCATCCAACGGACGGCCCACCGCATGGAAGATTTTTTCAACATCTTTCGCTCCCGTCCAGGCGGAGTGCCTGTCGATCAGCACCTGGAAACCCTGCTGCTGCGGGCTTTTGATGGGCTTTCGATGTTGTTGGAGGAGCTGCAGAGCCCCCGCGGCCTCACCCAAGAAGTCAGCAACACCACCCTGGCGGAACTGGAGCCGGTTTTTCAAGAGACCGAAAGGCACATTCAAAATCTTCTTGGCGAGGGCACTGTTCCCAGCCTTGCTCCAACTCCCGTCTCGTCGCCGGCGGTTCGCACCCTACAGCAGGACATGGCGGAGGTGGTGCCGCAGCAGTTGCGCCAGATGCTGGAGCTGTTTAAACAACGGGATCAGCCAGATGTCCGAGAGCGCTTGGCAGCGGCGAATGCCGTTCTCAAGGAGATCGGACAAGTTCATCATCTGGCGGGCTGGCAACAGTTGACGGAAACTTTCGAGCAAGCTCTGGGCAACCCCGATGCCGACCTGCGAACTTTGGCTTTGGTCGCCCTGCGGGATTTGAAGCAGGGACAGCAGCTCATCCTAGACGGCAAGGCCGAACAGGTTGCCCCTTCTTCAGAACTGCAACAATTGGCTCGCCCTGCTGCCCCCCCTGCCCCACCGGATCCTCTTGAGGTGGTGGTGCATCAGCAGATCCCGGCCCTGTTGCGCCAGATGCTGGAGCTGTTCAAACGTCCTGACGACCCGGCCACTCGACCGGCTCTGCAAGCTCTGGCCCAATCTTTGCAGGATTTGGGGCAATCTTCGGCTCTGGAACTGGGAGGCTGGACAGACTTGACCCGCTTGGTGGGCGAGATTTTGGCGGATCCCAGCCAGGATTTGCGACAACTGGCCCTGCCGGTGCTGCGAGATCTGAAGCAAGCCCACCAGGCTCTGGCCAATGGAGCGGCAAACACCATTCAGCCCTCGGCTGAGCTGCTGGCTTTCCGCCCTGTTCCGGCAGCCCCTGAAGAGCCAGAAGTCTGCGAGCCCTTCGAGCTTGGTCTGGCTTGGGAGTCTGAGGCAGAGCCGCTGTTCCCCCAACCCGAGGAGGGTGCCTCGGAGGATTGGGCTGTGGCTGCTGGGATCCCTGCGGAGGAAGGCGCTGCCCCCGATCTGAGCTGGGAAGCTGAGCCGGTGCCAGAGGCGGTAACCCTCGCCGAGACCTCTTTTGATGGAGATGAGCTCGGAGCCGACCGGTTGCCGGAGCAGGAGAGCGCAGAGGCAAGCGGAGATCTGGCGGCGGAACAGCTCTCATCCCTATGGGAAGTGGGCACTGCTGAGGACTCCATCCCGCTGGCGGGAACAGATTCAGAGCACCGATCTGCTCCCGCGGAAGAGGGGGATCTGGATCTGAGTTGGCCAGGGATCCGAGCCGAAGCGGCTTGGGAGGAAGACTGGAGGACAGCTGCCGTGCCGGCAGAAAGCCCAGAAGAGGACGGGCAGGGAGCTGACTTGGCCTCTGTTGCGGACGACTTCGGTCGCGTTAGCGGAGCGGAGCTCTATGCCACTCCCTTGGATCTGGAGGAAGAAGCCACCTC
>NZ_JANSIC010000074.1:0-3382 GCF_047461955.1 Synechococcus sp. R55.7 | reverse complement strand
TTGGGCGGCTGAGCCGTCTCCACCCCTTCAAGAGACCCTTGAGGATGGGGAAATCGCAGCAGATCTTTGGGCTGAATTTCCCGCAGACATCCAGCCGGAGGATTTTTCCATCCCAGCAGATCATCTGGCAGAGTCGGGTTCCGACGAGGTGGGATCCTCAGAGTTCGCCGACTCTGCTGCCTTCGATACTGCCGAAGACAGCCTGGAGAGCTTTTTTTCCACCCCTGCGGCAGAAGCCGATCCGGCTTGGTCGATGCCGGAAGCAAGTGAACCTTCCGTATTTTTGGATCCCTCTTTTGGCCCATCCCTGGACATCGCTGAGGCTGATGCTGCCGAAGCTGAGCAACTGGGGGATCTCTTTATCGGCGAACCCTTCCCCACGTCGCCCGACATGGCCAATGAGCCGAGGGAATCGCCAATTCCAGACTTCGGAGCCGAGCTGAGCCTAGGGGATCTCTTCGCCGGCGAGACCCTCGAGGAGGCGTCCGATGGGGACTCCATCCCCCTGACCCAATCAGCAGCTGGGGACACAGCAGAAGCCCAGGAGTGGGCGCTTCTGGAGGACCTGTTCCCGGTCCAGGAGGAGTCTTTCGCAGACCTGCAACCCACGGCTGAGGAGGCAGTCGCCCCTTCCCCCGAGCTCTCCTTCGACCGTCTCGATGCCCTATTCACCCAGGAATCCGACCCAGAAGAACTGAGCCTGGGGGCCAGGGGATCCCTCTCGGCCATGGATAGCGACAGCCAGGTGGATCTGGATGAGTTGAGCCAGTTCTTTGCAGAAGGGGAAGCGCCCCAAGAAGAACCCCCCTTGGATCTTGCCACCTTCCTGGAGGACACAGAAGCTTTGCAAGCGAGCAGCCTGGCGGAAGTGCCCGTGTCTGAGCCAGAGCCGCCGGTTGCCGCACTGGAGGAAGAAAATGCCCTCCAGCCTGCGGAGGACGATCTGGAAAGCCAGTTGGCCAGCCTGTTTGCAGAAGATGAATCCTTAGCCGTTCCTGTTGGCGAGGCCGAGACCCCAGAGGAAGAGGCGCTGGAAGCTGCTCCGGCTCCCCGTTTGGACGATTTGGCCGCCCTCTTCGACGCTGCCGAGCCGGCGGTAACCCCTGAGCTAGAAAAGGCTATCGCCCCCCTTGTGGGATCCCCTGCAGCCGCGAGCGGCGAGGCTGCTGACGACTTTGCAGCCCAGCTGGAATCGCTCCTGGGCGATCTCGAGGTTCCTGCCCAAGCACCTGCTGCGGCGCCAGCACCTTCGCCGCCAGTTGCCGCTGCTGCTCCAGCAACCCCCACCCCAGCAGCAGCTGCCCCGGCGGCAACTGGGCCGACTTCACGGCGAACTGCTGCCCTCAGCAACCCTGTGATGCGGGTGGAGGTGCGCCACCTCGACTCCATCAACAACCTGGTGGGAGAGTTGGTGGTCATCCGCAACAGCATGGAGCAAAACCAAACCCGTCTGCGCCAGTTTCTGGATGGCCTGTTGGGCCGTGTGCAACAGCTAGGGGATCTGGGCCAGCGCATGCGGGATCAGTATGACCGCTCCTTGCTGGAATCGGCTTTGTT
Organism: Synechococcus sp. R55.7; assembly: GCF_047461955.1. Taxonomy (NCBI): domain Bacteria; kingdom Bacillati; phylum Cyanobacteriota; class Cyanophyceae; order Synechococcales; family Synechococcaceae; genus Synechococcus; species Synechococcus sp. R55.7. Next base: position 1,825 of record NZ_JANSIC010000074.1, on the reverse strand, counting down.
CTCCAGCCGCAGCAGCTCAGCCTATGGCGGCACGGTAACGGTGGGCTTCGGTCGAAATGGGGAGGGATCCAGCCGAGGAAGGCGGAGCCATTCCTCCGGCCAAGAGTTCGACAAGCTGGAGATGGATCAGTTTACGGCCTTCCACGCTCTGGCCCAGGAGATCATTGAGCTCATCGTGCGGGTGCGCGAGTCCTCCTCCGACATCGAGTTTGCCGTGGATGAGGCAGAGCAGATCACCCGCCAATTTCGCCAGGTGACCACCCAACTGCAAGAGGGCCTGAACCGGGCGCGCATGGTGCCCTTCTCGCAAGTTGCCGACCGCTTGCCCCGCGCCATTCGGGATCTCTCCATCAAAACGGGCAAGCAGGCCAGCCTGGTGGTGGAAGGCCGTGACACGCTCATCGACAAGGCCATCCTGGAGGAGCTCTATGACCCCATGACCCACTTGGTGAACAACGCCCTGGTACACGGGATCGAGCCCCCTGAGGAGCGTCGCCGGGCGGGCAAACCCCCTGAGGGCAAGATCACCGTCAAGGCCTTCTATCAGGGCAACCAAACCATCATCATCGTCTCGGACGATGGCGCCGGGATCCCGGTGGAGAAGGTCAAGGCCAAGGCCCAAAGGCTGGGGCTGCTGTCGGAGCAAGCCGACGAAGACGAAGTGTTCAACGTTCTCTTCCACCCTGGCTTCAGCGTTCGCGAGGCCAGCGAGGTGGACGATCTGGCCGGGCGGGGGGTTGGCCTGGATGTGGTGCGCCGCAACATCACCGATCTGCGCGGCAGCATTCAAGTGGATTCTGCGCGAGGCAAAGGAACCACCTTTACCATCCGCCTCCCCCTCACCCTGAGCATTTCCAAGGCCATGGTGTGTGTCAGCGACAAAGCCCTGATCGCCTTCCCCCTGGATGGCGTGGAGGAGATGCTGGATGTTCCTGCCGACGAAGTTCAGCCGGATGAGCAGGGGCGGCCCTCAATTCTCTGGCGGGATCAGCGTCTTCACTTCCAGCCCCTCTCAAATCTGCTGGCCTACAGCCGCAGCCACAGCCGCAGCCGTTCTGAGGTGTACAGCATCACTCAGGATGAGGGCATCATTCCCATTGTCATCCTGCAAAGTGCCGGTCAGTATGTTGCTCTGCAGGTGGACAGCTTTGTGGAAGAGCAGGAAATCGTGATCAAGCAACTGCGCGGGCCTGTGCCCAAGCCGCCGGGCATTTCTGGGGCAACGGTGTTGGGGAACGGGCGGGTGCTGCCGATTGCCGACATCATCGAGCTGGTGGACATAGCCCACGGTCGCCGTCGGGATCTCAACCGCTTCTGGCTGGATCACCGGGATGAGGAGCCAACCCCAGAAGAGGTGCGCCAGACCACCGTGTTGATCGTGGACGACTCGATCACCGTTCGGGAGCTGCTCTCGATGTCTTTCCAGAAGGTGGGCTACCGGGTGGAACAGGCGCGGGATGGCCAGGATGCCTGGGAAAAGCTGCGCGGCGGCCTGCCCTGCGACCTCATCTTCTGCGACATCGAGATGCCGCGGATGGACGGCCTAGAACTGCTCACCCGCCTGCGGGAAGACAGCAACTTCAAGCATCTCCCGGTTGCCATGCTCACCTCGCGGGGGGCAGAACGGCACCGGCAAACAGCACGGGAGCTGGGAGCAACTGCCTACTTCACCAAGCCCTATCTGGAAGAGGAGCTGCTCAGCGCTGCTGCCCGCATGTTGAGGGGGGAACAGTTGTTGGCGCCCAACCCAACTTCCTAATCGCGACAGCGGTGCGGTTCCCGTTCAGTGTGGCGCAGCAACATAGGGTGCTGTAGGCATGGCACT
>NZ_JANSIC010000073.1:0-11539 GCF_047461955.1 Synechococcus sp. R55.7 | reverse complement strand
GGGTTGCCCACTCTGGTCCGCAGTGGGTTTTACCCTCATCGGTACCCATCTCCAGAAGAGCAGCAGTAATAATCGACTAGCTCAGACCCCAGAATCCATCGCGAAAACGAGGCGGCAATGGCCATGAGGATCCCGGCGATCAAGCTTCTCTCCTCACTGCTGCTTTTTGGGGGGGTGTCCGTCCCCGCTGTCGTGGCGGCCTACCCGGTCAGCCCGGAGATGGTGATGACCCTGCAACAGGGGGATCATGCCCAAGCCTTGCCCAGGGCCAGAACGGAGCAAGCGTTTCGGGTGGTTACTTTGGCCCAGGGTTTGGAGCACCCTTGGGGGATGGCCTTTCTGCCAGATGGGACAATCGTGGTAACCGAACGACCAGGCCGGCTGCGCCGGGTTACCGACCAGGGGTTGGATCCCCAGCCCATAGCCGGTGTGCCAGAAGTATTTGCCCGCGGACAGGGGGGCCTGCTGGACATTGCCTTGCACCCTAATTACGCGGAGAACGGCTGGATTTACCTGTCCTATGCCGCTCCTGGGCCGGGCGGCGGGGGAACCCGAGTGGCGCGGGCCCGCTTGGGGGAGAAGGGACTCCAGGATCTGGAGGTGATTTTCGACATGGAGCGCAAGACCCCCGCTCAACAGCACTTTGGCTCCCGCCTGGCCTTTGATGAACAGGGATTTCTCTACATCAGCACCGGCGACCGCGGAGAGCGGCATCGGGCCCAGGATCTGGGGGATGCTGCCGGCAAGGTGTTGCGCGTCACTGATTCAGGAGGGATCCCGGCGGACAACCCATTTGTCGGCCAAGCAGGGGCTTTGCCGGAAACTTTTACCTATGGCCACCGCAACATTCAGGGAATGGCCCGCCACCCCGAGACGGGAGCGATTTGGTCCCACGAGCATGGGCCCCAGGGTGGAGACGAGATCAACATCTTGGCCCCCGGCGTCAACTACGGCTGGCCCTTGATCACCCACGGTCGAGAATATACGGGGGAACCTATCGGCCAAGGACTGGCGGCAGCTCCTGGATTGGCTTCGCCCCTGCTGCACTGGACACCCTCAATTGCCCCTTCCGGCATGACTTTCTACACAGGGGAGGCTTTCCCCGAATGGCGGGGCAACCTATTTGTGGGGGCGCTGGCCGGGCAACACCTGGCGCGCTTGGTACTGGATGGAGAGCGCGTGGTGGCAGAAGAGCGTCTCTTAGAGGGGGCGGTGGGTCGCATTCGCGATGTGCGGCAGGGGCCGGATGGACTCCTTTACCTGTTGACGGACGCCCCGAATGGATCCCTGCTGCGCCTGGAGCCAGCACCCTGAAGGCATCGGCTTAGGAGATGACGGAAACTATCCTGCTCCCGCTGGGCAGCTCTTTGGCGGGACAGGGACTTTCCCCAGAGTAGGGCTGGGGAACTCAGAAGCTGAGGCTCTCCCAAGAAACGTTGATGTCTTCCAAAAGCAGCGACTTGTTGTAGATCTGCAGGATAATCAACAAAAAGACGGCGAATAGGGCCATGAAGACCGCCATCAGGGGCGTGGTGCCCCAGCCGGGAGCCACTTTGCCGTATTCCGAGTTGAGAGGACGCAGCAGATCGCCCAGTTTGGTACGAATGGCCATAGGTTCTCGCTTAGAAACCGAACACGTTGACGAAGTCGAAGATAGCAGGCTCGAAGGCGGATCCCTGGTGCTCAGCACCGCCAAAGCATCCGCCTTTTAAAATCACGCTATCAGAATCTGGCCGAACCTTTTTGTCTTGGGCAATGAATTGTAAACTTGTGTAATACTGTAGTCGAATACTCTCAGGATCAAAGACAACGATATGGAGCCCACCTTTTCCCTGATTGTGGCGATTGCGGCAGTTACCATCTGCATCACTGCGTTTGCCATCTACACAGCCTTTGGCCCCCCTTCCAAGGACTTGCAGGATCCCTACGAGATGCACGAGGATTAAGGCCTGTCGTTGGGATATCTGGGTAAATGTCTGCTCGGTTGACCCCCCGTCTCTCCTTTCACAAGTACCAGGGGTTGGGGAACGATTTTATCTTGGTGGACAACCGCTGGCAGTCTCAACCCTGCTTGAGCCCGGAAGAGGCCGTCGCCCTTTGCAATCGCCGCTTTGGGGTAGGAGCCGATGGGGTTATCTTCCTGCTGCCGGGGCAGGAGGGGGCAGATTTCAGCATGCGCCTCTTCAACAGCGACGGTTCCGAGGCGGAGATGTGCGGCAATGGGATCCGCTGTTTGGCCCGCTTTCTGCAGGACTTGGGGATCCCAGGTCGGGATGGCGCCTACCAGATCCACACCTTGGCGGGGCGAATCGTGCCGCAGGTGCGGGCAGATGGGCTGGTCACAGTGGACATGGGGATCCCTCGCCTTTTGGCCAGGCAGATCCCCACCACCCTGGTCGAACCGGATGAGAAGGTCATTCGGCAGCCGCTTGCAGTGGCCGGGCGAGAGTGGCGGGTGACGGCGGTGAGCATGGGCAACCCCCATTGTGTGGTCTTCCTGGAAGAAGAGGGATCCCTGGAGGAGCTGGACTTGGCAGCTGTGGGCCCCCTGTTTGAGCATCATCCGGCCTTTCCTGAGCGCACCAACACCGAATTTGTGCAGGTGCTCAGCCCGACTCGTCTGCGCCTACGGGTTTGGGAGCGGGGAGCAGGGGCAACGCTGGCTTGTGGGACGGGTGCCTGTGCTGTTTTGGTGGCTGCTGTTTTGGAGGAGCGCGCAGAATCGCAAGCTACAGTAGAACTGCCGGGAGGAAATCTGGAAATTCGCTGGGATCCGAGCACACAGCACGTGTGGATGACCGGCCCTGCCCTACACGTCTTCAGCGGCACCACTGCCGGTTGAGAACTAGGCTCCCAGACCCAACAGGAGGATGGCCAGGAGGCCGAGGATCCCATAGGCAACGCTCCAGCCCTGCCGCCAGATCAGCGCCACTGCCAGGCCCAATAAGACCAAGCCCAAGCCCAGGCCAAGGCGGAGAAATAGAGGGTGTACAAACTGGCTGAGGGAGCGTTTGAGCCAGGGGAAGATCACCCCCAAGGCGAAGGCCAGTCCTACGGGGATCCAATCGATCCAACCTGTCTGCTCCCAGCCCCCCAACAGGTAAAAGCCGCCCAGACAAAGGCCCAGGCAGAAAAACAGCACCCGCATGCCGGGATAGTCTTGTCGATAGTTGAAAGCAAGGCTTCGGAGCTCCTTGGGGTGGGCCAAGACCAATGGCTCTACAGCAAAGCTTTCGCTCCACTCCGGCGCTTCTTCAGTTTGTCCGCGGCACCAAAGGTAAACGTTGACCTTGCGCAACCCTTGCAGCAGAGAGGCTTCCACCGCACTGCGCACCACCTCCATCACCTGCAGGGTATCCACCACATCGCCCGGCAGCCGTTCCAGCAGCACGTTGAGAACAGGCCCCTTCAGCTCGGCTCGGCCAAACAGCCGCAAGTTGGCAAGCTTGTAATCGAGGATTTGGTTCAAGATTTTGAGCTGGCGGCGCATGGGATCCCGTAAACAGTGAACCGTCGTTCGAATGGTTGACTTCAAGCTTCAACATGACCGGTATGACCAGTTTAATGGCTTGGGCCAGAGCAGCAGAGGAGAGGCGTTGCCGGTGTGAAAGGGAAGTGGGACTATCCCATGAGGGTGCGAATGCACCGGCGAATGCTGAGGTTGGATTGCTCCAAGTCGGCAAATCCGCTCAGAAGAGTTCCCTGGCCGTCCAACAGCAACAAAACAGCCTGGCGGCGAAAATTGATCCCAGGCAAAGCTGCAGCGGCTATTTCTTGCAGCTTCTGGATGGTTGCTCCCTCAAAATCGACCGAGACATACACAAACGGAGAAACCAGGCGGGGATCCGTCGGTACACTCTCCCGGATGGCCTGCAAAACCAAGTGGCGCACCAGCAGCAGCCCCCTGCCATCCACCAGCACGATCTGGCGCAGCCGAGGGTTTTGCCCAAACTCCAGGGCCAAACTTTTGGAGAGGGCTTCCGATTGCGAGCGGGTTTGGCTGTTGGTCAAGATCAACGCTTGAATGCCCTCATACCGACTTAGGTCAAGCCGATCCCCAGAAACGCTTTCCACCTTGAGGTCAAGAGATGTTTTGGGGTTGCCGTTGCTGGGGCAGTTGCCAGCTTGGGCGGGATCGAACGCACCTTGAGAAAGCAGGGCAAGGGTGGCAAACCCCAAAGCCACAAGTCTCTTTTGAACGCAAAGCCAGCAGCGGTTAGCCGGGGCACAGCAGCAGGACAGCACTCGGTTCATGGCGGGGAGCTCTGGAGCGGGCCGGCCAAATCTTAACCGATCTTCATCTTTGGTGCTCCAAAATGCCCTCTGGGCTTCTCATCCCCATTGGGTTGGTGCCCATAATGGAAGGCAGTTTCTGGTTTGCTGGCCATGACTCACGCCTCTTTGCTGGATGCCCTCAACCCTTCTCAACGGCAAGCGGTGCAACACTTTTGTGGCCCGCTGCTGGTGGTGGCGGGGGCAGGTTCCGGCAAGACGCGCGCCCTCACCCACCGCATTGCCTACCTGGTTCGCCACTATCGGGTGGATCCAGGAGAAATTTTGGCCGTGACCTTCACCAACAAGGCCGCCCGTGAGATGAAAGAGCGCATTGAGCAGCTCTTTGCCGAACAAGAAGCTCAAGAACAATTTGGGATCCCCTTAGAGGAATTGGAGCCGGCCCAGGCAACGCGACTAAAATCTGCTGTTTACCACCGCTGGATTAAGCCTCTTTGGATTGGCACGTTCCACAGCTTATTTGCCCAGATCCTGCGCCTGGAGATCGAAAAATATCAGGATCCCAAGGGGCGCAAGTGGACTCGCCACTTCTCGATCTTCGATGAATCAGATGCCCAATCTCTGGTGAAGGAGATTGTAACCAAGCAACTGAACTTGGATGAGCGCAAGTTTGACCCAAGGTCGGTACGCTACGCCATTAGCAATGCCAAAAACCAAGGTTGGACTCCTGCCGACCTGGAGCGCAATCAGCCCAACTTCCGTGGCCGTACCATTGCCCAAGTTTACGAAATCTATGAAGACCAACTGGCAGCCAACAATGCTCTGGACTTTGATAACTTGATTTGGATACCAGTGCAGCTTTTTCGACAAAACGAGCAGGTGTTGGCTTACTGGCACCAACGATTTCGACACATTTTGGTGGATGAATACCAAGACACCAACCGCACTCAGTATGAGTTGATTCGTCTGTTGGCCACCAACGGCGAGACCTGCAGATCTCGGTTGGATTGGAGAAACCGATCGATCTTTGTGGTGGGAGATGCCGATCAAAGCATCTATCGGTTTCGCGGGGCAGATTTTACCATTTTGCTGGAGTTTCAAGAGACCTTTGGAGATGGTCTCCCGGATGATGATACCCGCACCATGATCAAGCTGGAGGAGAACTATCGCTCTACAGCTACCATTCTGCAGGCAGCTAACGCTCTCATCGAGAAAAATACAGAGCGCATTGATAAAGTTCTCAGGCCAACCCGTCAGCAAGGAAATCCGATTTTTCTTCATCAGGCGGATGATGAGATTGCAGAGGCCGAGTTTGTCGTCAATACCATCCGACGATTACACGGCCAAAATGCCAATGCTTTTTCCTGGGGAGATTTTGCCATTCTCTACCGCACCAACGCTCAATCCCGTCCTTTTGAAGAGGTCTTGCTGCGGTGGGGGATCCCTTACACCGTGGTGGGCGGACTGCGATTTTACGACCGCAAAGAAATTAAGGATGTCCTAGCCTATTTACGGGTTGTGGCTAACCCTGCCGACTCCTTTAGCCTGCTGCGAATTATTAACGTGCCGCGCCGTGGCATCGGCAAATCTACTCTGGACAAGCTGACCGAAGCGGCGGCGGCTCTCAACGTGCCTTTGTGGGCAATTCTCAGCGACGAAACCTCTGTAAGTAGCTTGGTGGGTCGTTTGGCTAAGCCTGTCATTCAGTTTGCTCAGTTGATTCAGCACTGGCATCGACAGGCTTCTCAGACTTCAGCCGCCACCCTTATCGAAGGGCTGCTGCGGGATTCCGGTTATTTGGAGGATCTCAAGGCGCAGGGTACAGACGAAGCCGAAGAAAGAGCGGCCAACGTGATGGAACTTTACAATGCCGCTCGCCAATTCGAGGAAGAACAGGAGGATCCCAGCCTTGAGGCTTTTTTGAGCAATGTGTCTTTGGCTTCCGACTTGGACAACCTTCAGGAAGGCGCTGAGAAAGTTTCGCTAATGACGTTGCACTCTTCCAAAGGTTTGGAGTTTCCTGTTGTGTTCTTGGTGGGGGTGGAACAGGGTCTGTTTCCCAATTTCCGGGCTTTGGAGGATCCCGCTGCTTTGGAAGAAGAGCGACGCCTTTGCTACGTGGGCATTACCCGTGCCCGTGAGCAGTTGTATATCAGCCACGCCAGGGAAAGGATGCTCTACGGCAACCGCGAACCAGCTATTCCTTCGGTATTTTTAAGTGAACTGCCCCAAGAGTTAATCGAATTCGACAGACGCGGAGCCGTTTCTCGACAGCTCTCCCACGGCAGTGGACTGTCCCTTTCAGATGCACCCAAGGCCAGGCCCAATCGCCGCCAAAGCCGTTCAGAACAGTGGGCGATTGGAGATCGTTTGCAACATCCCCAATTCGGACAAGGCCAGATTACCCATGTGTTCGGCAGTGGTGAACGGGTCACGATTGCGGTGAGGTTTCCCGCTATCGGTCAACAGAAAATCTTGGATCCCCGTATCGATCCTATTCAAAAGCTTAGCTAGGCGGCTGAACTCGGAAGGGCTCCAGCGATGAAGAGAGGCAAAGGGAAGTGCTGTAGAAGTCCGTAGCTCATTCGAGATTGCCTTGCCGTTGACGTCGTTGGTGATCCCTTGCTTTATATGTGTTTGCTTTATATGTGTTGCTGCACGACGGGGAAAGCAAAACCTCAGCTCCCCCTTTCCCTGATTTGACCGTTGCCCAACCCTCGACCTTACCTCTGCCCCCTCGTCACTAATTGCTTGTAATTGCTTGACTACCCGGTCTTGGGATCCCTCGCCAGGCTTAACCCAGTCGGCTGGGACTGAGTTGTCTCGGCTCTGTCCGGTACCAGGCGCAGGGGCGGGCCAAAGCGGCCAACCGCTACAGTGTTGTTCAGGGCCGGGATCTGGCGGATGGATCCCTGGCGTAGGCAGCGGTGTAGACGGCGCAGCAGGAAGAGGTCGGCTTCGGAGCACTCCTCTCGAAATAGCCTTACGTTAAGTTCGTGTTCCTGAGCAGCGGTGAGCAAACCGGTCATCATGGCGGTTTGAATGATCTGCTGCACGGTTATGGTTGTCGCTTCATCCATAGGTTTAGGCGATTGGATGGAGACCTTTTGCTGCTCTTATTCTCGACAAATCCCTCTGATATTGACTCCGCCAAATAGCGGATTCGGTATGCGCGCACTTTGTCTTCTTTCTCGGTGCTCGGAAATAGGGCTTTCCAGATACCCATTGACCTTCTGAGCCATCCGGATTCCGTGTAGGCGAAAAGCTTGAAATCTTTGTGTCACAAGCCTTTCTAATCGAAGTGGGAGCAGAGCCAACAATTGGATACGTAGGGATCCCATCCTCACCGCAGTACAAAATTAGACTCAACAGTGAGTTGCTTGAACTTGCCAAAGAGGTGCTGATCCCATGATTTTTCGAGCTGTTGCTTGAGGCCGTAACAGATATCTGTGGCAATACGGAACTGAGAAGCGATGTTCGTCACCGACAAATGGCGTAGGGTTGCTTGGCTTTTTGTCTGTACCTTGTCGGCAACGCAGGCATAGAGGATGAGCAACAGCCTTGTGTTAGGGTGGGGGCATTCTAGGGTGGCAATGGGCTGTGTCAGAAACTCCACAAAAAGTCGGCTGTGCTGTCCCTCTGGGCTGCTGTGGCTGCGGCTGTTTGGGCCTGCTGGCGGTGTTGGGCTTGGGGCTGGCGGGGGCAGGGATCCTAGTCTGGAATGGGATCCGTGCCTCAGGAGCCTATCGCACCTACCAATTGGCGGTGGAGCAGCTCAAACAAAATGCTGTGGTGGTGGAACGTCTGGGGGAACCCTTGAGGCCGGGATGGCCCTCGCGGCTGCGTTTTCAGGAAGATGAGGAAGCCGGTTGGGTGTGTCTGTTCTTTTTAATTACAGGGGCCCAGCGCACCGGCGATGTGGTGGTGGAATCGGAGCGGGGCATGGCCGGCTCGGCATGGCAGTTGCGCCATCTGCAAGTGAAAGTTGACGGGGATCCGCAGGCCATTCAGGTCATCGAGGGGGAATCTCGGTGTGAAAAGGAAGAGTCGGATGGAGAAGCCCTGCCCCTGCAGCCAGAAGGCGACATCTAGGTAGCCGGATATGCTCAGCCGCGGGTAGAGTCAAAAGGACTCCGTCCCGCTGACGCGAACGGTTGTGGCCTTGGATCCCTATGCGGTCGCTCCCTTACCTGCGCTTGCTGCTGCTGTTGGCGCTGTTGGCCTCGTTCACCGGGCTGATCGTCTGGCTGATCCAATCGTTTCTCGATCTGTACTACGCCACCCGTTACCACCCGATTTTGGGGGGGCTGTTGATTGGGGTGCTGGTGCTGCTGCTGCTGGTGTTTTTGGCCGCTGCCATCTACTACTTGTTTCTGTTTCGCCAACCCGCCCCCAGCAGGAGGGAAATTACCCAACCCCTTGCCTTGCCGGAGACGGCTTTGGAAAAGCGGAAAGCGGCGCAACAGAACTTGGCTCAACTGGAGGCGCAGCTAGCGCAAATCCAGGATGAAGTGGCGCGGGCAGCGCTGGCGGAGCGGTCGGCTCTGCTGGCCCAACAATTGGCCCAGCCCCAACTGAAGGTGGTGGTCTTCGGCACCGGGTCGGCGGGCAAGACTTCTCTGGTGAACGCGCTGCTGGGGCGGCGGGCGGGGGCGGTGGGGGCCACTCTGGGCACCACCCAGGCGGTAGCTTGTTACGATTGGAACTTGCCCGGGATCCCGCAGCCGGTGCAGATCCTGGATTGCCCCGGCATTTTGGAGATCGGCCCGGCAGGGGTGATGCGGGAACAGGAGGCGCAAGCCCAAGCCCAAGCTGCCGATCTGCTGCTGGTGGTGGTGGATGGGGATCTGCGCCAGTCAGAGGTGGATCCCTTGCGCCGGTTGATCGCCCTGGGCAAGCGGGCCTTGCTGATCCTGAACAAAGCGGATCGCTACACCTCAGAAGAACGGCAGATCCTCTTGCAACGCCTGCGGGAGCGGGTCTACCCCCTGATTCCACCTCAGGATGTGTTGATGGCTGCCGCTGCTCCAGCCCCTGTGCGGGTGGGATCCCAAACCTGGCGACCGGAGCCGGATGTGGCCGCCGTGCGGGATCGCGTGCAGGCAGTGCTCTATGCCGAAGGTGGATCCCTGGCCTTGGACAATGCCCTGCTGCAATCGCAACAGTTGGGGGAAGAGGCCAAGCGGATTCTCCAAGCCCAACTGCGCCGCCAAGCCGAGGAAGTGATCGATCGCTTTCAGTGGATTGTTACAGGAGTGGTGTTCGCCAACCCCATCCCGGCGGTGGATCTGCTGGCCATTGCCGCCATCAACGCCCAGATGGTGGTGGAACTGGGATCCCTTTACGGCTGCAAGATGGATCTGCAGCAGGGGCGGGAGCTGGCCTTGTCTCTGGCCAAAACCTTAGCCGGCTTGGGCTTGGTGGAAGGAGCGATCCAACTGACCACGGGGATCTTGGCCACCGTTGCCGAAGTGAGCGTCGTCGGTTTTCTGGCGACAGCCCCCATTCAGGCAGCCAGTGCTGGCTATCTCACCCGCATTGCCGGCAAGAGCTTCATTGAGTATTTCCAGCACAACCAAAGCTGGGGAGAAGGGGGGATGCAGGCGGTGGTCAAAGCCCAGGTGCAAAATACCCAAAAATCCGGTTGGCTCAAAGAGTTTGTCCGCGAGGCTTCCCGGCGCATCTTCCGAAATGGGATGGCCAACCCAAGGGATCCCTAATGGCCGCTCAGGGCAATATCCGTCGGCAGGAAGGCCAGCTTCAGCTGCGCCACATAATCGGCGTAGCTCAGTGCCGGCCCAGTGTCCCAATCCGCCAAGCCATGCATGCACTTCGACCATTGAATGAAGGCGGCAGGATAGATATAGGCCAAACTGGGATCCTGCAAAACCTCTTTGGGCAGTGGAGAGGCCGACTTCAGCACTGCCAACAGAGCCGGCGGCTTGTGGAGAATCACGCGCGTGGCCTCAATCTGCTCTGGGGAAACCCTAAACTTGGTGGCGATAAACGGGATCACTCTGGAAATGGCCATCACCCAACACCAACCTCGCCTATAGAGGTAGGTTGCCCCCAAGCCGAGGGGCTGGCCTCAGGGATCCTACGGAGAGCGGAAAAGAGGGATGAACATTGGCGAGGATGGCCGTGGGCGGGCCTGGGATCCCCTTGCTTGGAGCCGCTGCTCCTCGTTATCCTAGTAAAGCTGAAAAATCTGGGGAAACAGTGAGCCGTGGCTAAAAAGAGCATGATCGAGCGGGAGAAAAAGCGCCAACGCTTGGTCGAGAAGTATCGGGAGAAGCGCCAACAACTGAAAGCGGCCATGGCCGATCCCAACATCGACCAGGCCACCCGCATGGAGCTGCACGCCCAACTGCAAAAACTCCCTCGGGCCAGCTCGCCCACACGCCTGCGCAACCGCTGCTGGAAAACCGGGCGTCCCCGGGGTTACTTCCGCGATTTCGGCCTGTGCCGCAACAGCCTGCGGGAAATGGCCCACAGAGGCTTATTGCCAGGTGTGGTCAAGTCTAGCTGGTAGTTGCCTGGCCTTCGCCGCTTGGTTATGCAGCCAAAACACCCTTTTGAGAGATCCTGAGTGGGCCTGCAACCTTTTCAGCTCTGTGACGAAGATCTCACCCCTGCAGTGGCAAAGGCCCTGGCCAGGGAACCTTACCTGGCCGTGGATACAGAAACAATGGGGCTGATCCCGCAGCGGGACAGGCTCTGCGTGGTGCAAATCGCCAACCCTGCCGGCGAGGTGGTGTTGTTGCGGTTGAGCCGTGGAGTAAAGCAGGCCCCCCTTCTGGCGGGGCTGCTGACGGATCCCAACATTGAAAAGATTTTCCACTACGCCCGCTTTGACCTGGCGATGCTGCGCTATCACCTGGGGATCCGGGCGTGGCCCGTCTTTTGCACCAAAATTGCCAGCAAACTGGCCCGCACCTACACCAGCAAACACAGCCTCAAAGATGTGGTGAGCGAGCTGTGCGGGGTCGAACTCAACAAAACTGCCCAAAGCTCCGATTGGGGAGCCGTCCACGCGCTATCCGCCGAACAACTGGAGTATGCCGCCAACGATGTTCGCTATTTGATCCCGGTGCGCCACAAGTTGGCGGAGATGTTACGGCGGGAAGAACGCTGGGAGTTGGCGCAGCAGTGTTTCCAACATTTGCCTACTTTGGTAGAGCTGGATCTGTTGGGCTTCAGTAACGTCTTCGAACATCAGTAGGCGGGGCTTTACTTGATAGACAGTCACCGAATTTTCGGGCTGGAGGCCCGCACCATAGCCGCAGGCTTGGTGTCGGGAGGAAAG
>NZ_JANSIC010000072.1:8967-11545 GCF_047461955.1 Synechococcus sp. R55.7 | reverse complement strand
AACCTCGCCTATGCCGCTCGAGCCAGCAATGTTCACACAACGTTGGAAAGGGAGGAGAATTGAAAAGCATTCGGCCTTTGTGGAGATTGGCTTGTGCATCCAATTGGGATGGGATCCCTGGCCAGCTTGATCGCCGGGTTGGCAACCGGGTTAGGGGCCTTGCCCGCTCTGTTTCTCCCCTCGCTCTCGGAAAGGGTACAAGGGATCCTGCTGGGATTTGGGGGTGGGGTGATGTTGGCGGCCACCTCTTTTTCCCTGCTGGTGCCGGGCACCGAGGCAGCCATAGCGCTGGGGTATTCCCCATTTGGGGCGGCTGTGGTGATGGTGGCAGGCCTGTTGTTGGGGGCGATCTTCCTGGAGAGTGCCCACCGCCTCTTTCCTCACGAGCACTTTTTCAAAGGGGTGGAAGGGGAGAACCGCGCCCATTTGAAACGGATTTGGCTTTTTATCATTGCCATTGCCCTGCACAATTTCCCGGAAGGACTGGCGGTGGGAGTGGGTTTCGCTACCGGCCAAGTCGGCGATGGGTTGGCGCTGGCGCTGGGGATCGGCTTGCAGAACATGCCAGAAGGGCTGGTGGTGGCTTTGTCACTGGTGGGCCAGGGGTACTCGCGGCTGTTCGCTTTTGGCATCGCCCTGCTGACCGGACTGGTGGAGCCCATCGGCGGGATCCTGGGAGCAACGGTGGTCTCTCTGGCGCAGCCCCTACTACCCTGGGGCATGGCTTTTGCGGCGGGGGCGATGTTGTTTGTCATTTCCGATGAGATCATCCCTGAGTCGCACCGGCAGGGGTTGGAGCGGGAGGGCACCTTTGGGGTCATCAGTGGGTTTGTGGTGATGATGTTGCTGGATATCACCTTGGGCTAGCAAGGGATCCCGTCGCGAAGTGGAACGGAGTTTTATTTTTTTATGTTGAGTAACGAACCCTTTTTGTGGCGAGGAGCAGGGGAACACGCCTGTCTGCTGCTACATGGATTGGGGGGCGGTGTTTACGAGTTGCAATGGCTGGCAGAGCGGCTGTTGGCGGCTGGCCTGACGGTGCAGGGATTTAACTATCCCGGCCATGACAGTGCTCCGCATCGCTTACACGACCGCCGGTCTGCCCACATGCCCCCTTCCCGCTGGACGGAGTGGTACGGGCGGGCTTTGGAGCATTACCTGGCTTTGCGGCAGGAGTACCCGCGCGTTTCCTTGGTGGGCTTTTCCACCGGCTGTCTGCTGGCTTTGCACCTGGCTTTTGCCCATCCTGTTTACAAATTGGTGCTGCTGGCGCCATTTTTCGCCATTCGCCACCGCTGGTACTATCTTTTTCGCCCAGAGCAGTACCTGAACAGCCTGGGGTGGTTGTTGGAGGATGTCCCCCGCTTCCATCTGCCCATTCGGGACGGGGATGTCCGCGCTTTGGCGGAAAAGGTAGCCTATTTTCGCAGCTTCAATCTGTCGGCGGTGCGCAGCGCCCTGGAGCTGATCGAGCGGGTCAAGGGAGAGGTGGCCGGCATCCGGGTTCCCACTCTGATCCTGCAATCTCGCCAAGATACAGTAGTGGATCCTGAACAGGCAGCGTGGCTCTATCAAGAGCTGGGATCCGAGGAGAAGATCTTGTCTTGGCTGGAGCACTCCGACCACATCCTCACTTTGGACGGGGAGCGGGAAACGGTGTTTGACCAGGTTTGCGCCTTCCTCAACCAGGATCCTTCTGCGCCCGGATCAGCGTAACCCGCTGCCAAGCACCGCGGGCATCGTAGTCCCGGATCAAACGCAAGAGACAATGGCAGTCTTCCGACTGCGGAAACCAGCTCAGGCTCACCGAAAAGCTGCGATCCCGGTGGGCGGTAGGGATGGGCAAGGGATCCGGCCCGCCAATCCACAGCCCTCCCGGCAAGGGATCCCAGTTGCTCAACCACTCTGCCCCCGAGCAGTCCACCTCGGTTTCGGCAAACCGGCCCTCGGCAACCGCAAAGCTCTGGGCGATCCCCCGCCATCTCCCCTGGAGGCAGGCTCTCAGCTGCTCTCTGCTCAGGGGTGCACAGTCTGCAACGGGATCCAAAGCTTGGCCGCGCCGCTCCAGGATCGCGGTTACCTCTACCAGACGACCTTGGGCATCCCACTGTTGCACCAGCCGCGCCTTGCGATCCCCCCAGAGAAAGCCCTGCTCGACGGCAAAATCACTAAACGGCGCCAGCTGCAGCCGCCCATTGGAAAAAGATCCATCGGGGAAAAAGCGCAATCCCGGCGAGAAATCCTGGTAGACCCAGCTCTGGGAGCTTTCGGGAGTGGGGGATCCCTGTAGGGGGTAGTAGGCGTTGGTTTGGCGGATCGCGCTCCCTGCCGCCGGACTTCCTGAAGAAGAGGATGGAGCCAAGGCCTCAAAGGTGATGAGGCTGCGCTTTTGGCCCCCCAGCTCCCAGCCGCCGGCGGTGGGTCGATAGTTGGAGAAGAGGCCGTGCCACACTCCCAGGTGGAGAGCCAGACATTGTTTTTGGGTTTTCATGAAGCAATGTGAAGCTAAGATTGTGAGGACGTAACGCTGGAGAGCAAGACCTATGGGGAAGAAGCTCCGAGGTGGCATTTTACTGAT
>NZ_JANSIC010000072.1:0-8867 GCF_047461955.1 Synechococcus sp. R55.7 | reverse complement strand
GGATTGTGGTTTGCAGTGGCTCAAAAACTGACAATGCAACCTGAAGTAGCCAAGGTTTTGGCCGAGCGGGGAGAGCGCTGGGTGCCCTGGATTCTGGTGGGTTTGGGGGTGTGGATCCTGTTCAAAAATGAGACTTGGAGATGGCTTTTGTCTTAGACTCTGGCCGGGATTTGTTCGTGATAGCGGGACGGGATTCTTTCGAGTTCTAGTCGTTGTGTCGGTCTAGAGAGGGATCCCAGTCCAGATCTTCGTGGCGGTGCTCCCGTTCCCAGCGATGCACCCAGTCCCAAATGCGATAGTGCTGCTCGGCGGTGAGTTGCTTGGGATCCTGGGCCAAAGCGGCAGCCTCTTCCGGGGTGAGCAAAGCAGCCAAGCTGCCGATCTCCACCAAATAGCGGCGTTCTTCCGCAGTGGTGTGGGACTGATTGAGCCGTCGAATTAAACGACGTAAAGTGGCTACATCTTGACTCATAAGCCGATAGGCGAACATCTACAAAAGGCGGTAAGAACAGTTTAAGAGCAGAATCATCAAAATCACCAAAAGAAAACAGTCCAAATTGTCTGCCCAATGCTCCTCTAATCCTCAAAGGATCCCAGAATGCGCACTTCCGGCTCCAAAAGCACCGACCATTGTTGATAGACCTTTTCCTGGGCCAAGCGAATCAAGCGGTAAATGTCCTTGGCACTCGCCTGATGGCAATTGAGGATGAAGTTGGCATGGCGCTCTGAAATTTGGGCCCCACCGATGCGGTACCCCTTCAAGCCGACCTGCTCGATTAGCCAGCCGGCAGGGTGAGATTCGGGGTTGCGAAAGACGCTGCCACAACTGGGCAAATGATAGGGCTGAGAGCTTAGGCGTTGGTTGAGGTAGCGCTGGGTTTCCCACTGCACCTGGGACGGATCCCTGCTTGGGATCAACTGCAACGTGGCCCCTGTCACCGTCCAGGGGGAGTCCTGTAGGCGAGAGCGGCGATAGCCAAATTGCAGATCGGCAGGTTCTAGGCGGCAGGGCTCTTGTTCCTCGTCCAAAATCTGCACTTCCACCAGCACATCCGCCATGGCGCGTCCGTGGGCACCCGCATTCATCACCACGGCTCCCCCCAGGGTGCCCGGGATCCCAATCGCCCACTCCAAACCGCTCCAGCCTTGCCTGGCGGCGGCCCGCGACAGATTGACCAAAGGCTCTCCGGCAGCGGCCCAAATTCTCCCCCCTTCCAGCAGTTGGATCCCGCGCAGACGGCGGGTACCGATCACCAGCCCCTTCAACCCCGCATCGCTGATGAGCAGATTGCTACCTGCCCCCAGCAGCGTCGTGGGGATCCCTTCTGCTCGCGCCCAAGCCAAACACTGCTGCAGCTCCAGATGGCTACGGGGCTCACAATACCACTCCGCTTTGCCGCCCACGCGAAAGGTGGTCAGAGGAGCCAACGGGATCCCCGATTGAATTCGTCCAGATAGCAGAGCCGCCGGCCCGCGGAGGAGAAGCCTGTCTTCAGCGGTAAGACTTGCCGCCTCAGACTCACAGGAACCGTCCCGCTGAGGCACCACCGGAGCCGTCGTCATGATTCAATACCTCAGAAGCAGCTATCTTTTCAGCTGAAGTTTGGATTTTTGGCTTGCCCAGGCTGTTCCCTCACCTGAGCCGCATATGCCCGCATCGTAGCGATTATCTGCTGATTTAGGTCCCCTGCGCCCAAAAAAACGGCGAGATCTCCAGGCTGCAGGACGGACGGCAACACCTCCGGCAATCGCGGCAAAGACGACACATAGCGCACATGGGGATGGTGCTCCGCCACCGCCACGGCCAAGCGCAAGCTGTCGGAACCCTCAGGCGCCGGCTCTCCTGCCCCATACGTGGGCACGATCACCACCACGTCCGCATTCCCAAAGCAGCGGGCAAAATCCTGGAACAAGGCAGCCAAACGGCTGTGGCGATGAGGCTGAAACACGGCCACCACCCGCCGCTGTTGCAGACGGGCTGCCTGCAGAGTGGCCCGAATCTCGCTGGGATGGTGGGCATAGTCGTCGATAAAGGTGACTCCACCCACTTCCCCCTTGTGCTCAAAGCGGCGATGCGCCCCCCGAAATTGCGCCAAAGCTGAGGCAATCACCGCAAACTCCAAGCCCAACTGTCGCCCCACGGCAACCGCCGCCAGGGCATTGCTGAGGTTGTGGGATCCCAACACCTGTAGGCGAAGCTGTCCGAGGAGGGATCCCTTTTCCCAGATCTCAGCGCAGGTGGAATTGGCAATGTAGAGGATCTGACGGGCTTGGTACTGGGCTTGGGGATGACCGGTCAGGCTGTAGCCCACATCCACCCTCAGGTGAGCCGCCACGTTGGGACAGTCCAGACAGGCCACCAGGGTTTGGCTTTGCTGCCCATACTGTTGAAAAGCCCGGATCACCTGCCCCAAATCGGCGTAGTGATCGGGGTGATCCAGCTCAATGTTGGTGATCACCCCAATCTTGGGATAGAGCCGCACCAGGGATCCATCCGACTCATCCACCTCGGCCACCCAATACTCCCCCTTACCCAGACGGGCATTGCCATCCCAGGCATCCACTTCCCCGCCGATAATCAAGGTGGGATCCCAGCCCGCCGAGAGCAACACATAGCCGATCATGCTGCTGGTGGTGGTTTTGCCGTGAGTGCCGGCCACCCCAATGCCAGAGCGACGGTTAAACAGAGCCGCCAACAAGTCTGCCCGGTGCCAAACCGTCAATCCCTTGCCCAGGGCAGCAGCCAATTCTGGATTGGTGGGGCGAATGGCGCTGGAATAGACCACCTGGGGATCCCCGACCAACCCCTCCAAGCTGTGGCCCTGAAAGAAGCGCACCCCCAAAGCTTCCAGGCGGCGGGTACGGCCATTGGCGACAATGTCGGATCCGGAAACGCGAAACCCTTGTTTAGCCAGGATATAGGCCAGGGCCGACATCCCCACTCCACCAATGCCCACAAAGTGATAGGTGGAAAGCAAGGGATCTAGGGGATCCAAATGCAGGGGCGGAGGCTGAGACCGAACCGGCAACGGCGGGATGGGATCCCTTCCTCCAACTGTTTCCACCATCGCAACTCCACCCCACTCCTAAAACCGCCACACTCCAAAAAAAGGACTGCGTTCTGCTGACTACAAACAGGTTCGAACAGGCCACATCATATCAGGAATCCCCAGAGCTAGGTAGGCTGCGCCCCACCGGTTGCCGTGATCTGCCGGCACCTTGGGGAACCCACAGGGGGTGAAAATACGGTGAGCACAAGCAACACAGAATACAGCTGGACATTTTCATCCCAAAAACTTTACACTTATTTAAGAAAAAGAGGCGGCGTTTGTCGTCTGCAAAGCCACAGCGGGTAAAAGGCCATGAACCCACGAGCGCTTTGGTCGCTGGCAGGAGTCGGGCTGCTTGGTTGTGCCGGTCTGGCATGGCTGGGATTGAGCCAACAGGGAGCCACACAGTCGGTATCGGCAAGTGCAGAGGCAACGGTGGAAATGCGGCTGCCTCCGCAAGTTGGTGCTTTGGGTCGCCTGGAGCCGGAGGGGGAAGTGCTGCGCATTGCCGGTTTCCCCGGAGAACGGCTGGGAGAGCTGCTGGTGGCCGAGGGGGATCGCGTGGTGGCAGGCCAAGTGCTGGCCCGCTTGGAAAGCTACGCCGAGCGGTTGGCGGAGCGAGAGTACGCTGCCGCCCAACTTCAAGAGGCCCGCGCCCGGTTGCAGGCCGAGACCCGTTTCAGTCAGGCCCAAATCCAAGAGGCACGCACCCGCCTCAGCCGTCTGGACGAGCCGCAACAGATGCAAATCCGCTCCCAGGAAGCGGTGGTGGAACGTATCCGGGCAGAACTGGCCGATGCCGAGGCCAATCTGGCCCGCTTTCAGGAGCTCTGGCAGGAAGGAGCAATCTCGCAACAAGAGCTGGATCAACGCCGGCTGCTGGTGCGGCAACGACAGGAGGACTTGCGGGCTGCCGAAGCCACCCTGAGCCAACTGCGCCTGGCCCGTGAGCGGGATCTGCTCAATGCCCAAGCCCAAGTCCAAGCTGCCGAGGCGGGACTGAGTCTGGCCCAAGCCCAAGTCCAACTGGGATCCCTGGCCCGCAATCTGGAACTGGCAGAAGCTCGCCTAGAGCGCACCCTCATCCGCGCTCCCCGTGCTGGACAGGTGCTCAAGATCCACACCCGCCCTGGAGAGGTCATCCCCGCCGGCGAGGGCATTCTCGAGCTGGGCAACACCGACCAGATGATGGTGGTGGCGGAAGTCTACGAGACGGACATCCTGCGGGTTCGGCCAGGGCAACGAGCAACCATCAGCAACCGCGCGCTGGCGGAAGCGTTGCAGGGCCGAGTGGAGCGGGTGGGCCTGCAAATTGGCAAGAAAGATGTGCTCAACACCGATCCTGCCGCCGATGTGGATGCCCGCGTGGTGGAAGTGTATATCCGCCTGGATCCGGAGAGCAGCGCCCGCGTGGCTGGCCTGACCAACCTGCAGGTGAATGTGGCCATCGATGTCGAGGGGTAGGCTCAGCCCATGTACAGCCTGTTCAGTGTGGCTTTTATCGCCCATCGGATCCCGTTGGCCTGGCTGCAGTTGACGCGGGAGAAGATCCGCCTGCTGGTGGCCCTGGCGGGCATTGCCTTTGCTTGCATCTTGATGTTCATGCAGTTGGGCTTCCAAGACAGTCTGCTGGAAAGTGCCATCCGCTTCCACGTGGCCCTGAAGGGAGAGATCTTCCTGGTCAGCCCTCAGTCCAACGCCCTGATTGCCATGAACACCTTCTCCCAGCGGCGACTCTATCAGGCTTTGGGCTTTGAGGGGGTGCGGGCCATCTCACCCGTTTATGTGGGCTTTGCCCTCTGGAAAAACCCGGAGACCCGCCGTACCCGCAGCATTTTCGTGGTGGGAGTGGATCCCTCGGCTGATCTGTTGGACTTGCCGGAACTGACGCCGGACAAGCTGGAAGAGATCAAAAAGGCGGACGTGGTGCTTTTTGACCGCCGCTCCCGCAGCGAGTTTGGCCCCATCCCAGAGTGGTTTGAGTCCGGGCGAGAGGTGGTTACTGAGGTGGGAAACCGCCGCGTCCAGGTGGGGGGCCTGTTTGAGATGGGGGCCACCTTTGGAGCCGACGGCACCATTCTCACCAGCGATCTCAATTTCCTGCGCATTTTTCCGCAGCGGGGGCGCGGCCTGGTGGATATCGGCGTGGTGCAGCTCCAGCCGGGTGTGGACCCGGATCCCTTGGTGCGGCAGATGCGAGCTTTGCTGCCGGAAGATGTGCGGGTGCTCTCACGGGCGGAGTTTATCGATATGGAGCAAACCTACTGGGAAGAGGGCACAGCCATCGGCTTTATTTTCGGCCTGGGGGTGGGCATGGGCTTTATTGTCGGCATTGTGATTGTCTATCAAATTCTCTACACCGATGTGTCGGATCACCTGGCGGAATATGCCACTCTCAAAGCCATGGGCTATACCGATACCTACCTGCTGGGGGTGGTATTTCAGGAGGCGCTCCTGCTGGCCGGCTTGGGGTACATTCCTGCCTTTGCCCTGTCGGTTTTGCTCTACGATTTGACGGCCAATGCCACGTTGCTGCCTATTGCCATGACCTTCAACCGGGCAGTGCTGGTGCTGGGGCTAGCGGTGAGCATGTGCTTCATCTCAGGAGCGATTGCCGTGCGACGGCTGCGGGCAGCCGATCCTGCCGACATTTTCTAGAGTTTTGGCTGTGGGCAGGGCGCCGGGGCGTTGGTAAGTCAATAGTCTGCCAAAGGGGATCGGATGGATGGTGAAGGGTTTGAGCTAGGCTGTCTAAAAACTTCTGGGATCCTCATCAACGCTCTCCGGCCAAAGGTTTCTAAATGGTCTCATCTCAACGCTCCAAATGACGGCCTAAGTGGTCAATGAGTTGTCAACGCAAAGTTTTGAGATTTTGAGTTTCCTATGCTGACTCCTCTTCTCGATCAAGCTGCCCTTGCTTCTGCCCAGAATGCCGTTGAGCCAGTGGTGAAAGCCGAAGGTGTAAACCACTATTTCGGCGAGGGATCCCTGCGCAAGCAGATTCTCTTCGACATTAGCTTTGCCCTGCAGCCAGGGGAGATCGTGCTGCTGACTGGCCCTTCCGGCTCCGGCAAAACCACCCTGCTGACGCTGCTGGGGGCCTTGCGCTCGGTGCAGGAGGGCAGCTTGCGGGTGTTGGGACAGGAGCTGCGGGGAGCTCAGCCCAGTACTCTCATTCAAATCCGCCGCCAGGTCGGGTACATTTTCCAGGCCCATAACCTGCTGCGATCCCTGACGGCAGCCCAAAACGTGCGCATGGCCCTGGAGCTGCACAACGGCCTCTCTCCTCAGGAAGCCCAGCAGCGAGCGGAAGCAATGCTGGCGGCGGTGGGCCTGGGGGATCGCGTCCACTACTACCCGGAACAGCTTTCCGGCGGACAAAAGCAGCGGGTGGCCATTGCCCGCGCCTTGGTTAGCCATCCCAAGCTGGTGCTGGCGGACGAGCCCACGGCAGCCCTAGATAGTAAGTCGGGCCGCGAGGTGGTGACCCTGATGGAGAAGCTGGCGCGGGAGCAGGGCTGCACCATCCTCATGGTGACCCACGACAACCGCATCCTGGACATCGCGGATCGGGTGCTGCACATGGAGGATGGCCGGCTGGAGAGCCAAGGGGTTGCCTAGCTTTGCCCAGAGCAGGCGTGGCGGCGGTACCAGTCGATGGTGCGCTGCAGCCCTTCCCGCAAGCCGACTTTGGCCACAAAACCCATCCTCTCTCGGGCCTTGGAGACATCCAGACAGCGGCGGGGTTGGCCATTGGGCTTGTCCGTTTGCCAGCGGATCTCTCCCCGGAACTCCATCAGCTCGCAGATGAGGGCAATCAGATCCCGGATGGAGATCTCTTCACCGGTGCCCAGGTTCAAGGGATCCGCCCCGTCGTAAAGCTGGGTGGCCATGACAATGCCGCGGGCCGCATCTTCAGCGTAGAAAAACTCGCGGGTGGGGCTGCCATCCCCCCACACTTCGACGTAGTTTTGGCCCCGTTGCTGCGCTTCGTGCACTTTGCGGATCAAGGCTGGGATGACGTGGGAGCTTTCGGGGTCGAAGTTGTCCATGGGGCCGTAGAGGTTCACCGGCAGGAGGTAGATGCCGTTGAAGCCGTACTGCTGCCGGTAGGCCTGCAGCTGCACCAGCAGGGCTTTCTTGGCGATGCCGTAGGGGGCGTTGGTCTCTTCCGGGTAGCCGTTCCAGAGATCCTCTTCCTTGAAGGGAACGGGGGTGAACTTGGGATAGGCGCAGATGGTGCCCACGCAGACAAACTTCTCCACCCCGGCCAGGTAGGCGGCGTGGATGAGCTGGGATCCCATGATGAGGTTGTCGTAGAAGAGTTCTGCCGGCTTGGCTTGGTTGAGGCCGATGCCACCCACGTGGGCGGCCAAATGGATGACGATATCTTGCCCTTGCACCACCTCTTGGCAGACTTCCCAACGGCGCAGATCCTGGGTGCGGGAGCGCGGGATGCGCACCTGCTCCGGCTTTACCCCCAGCACCTGCAACTGTTGCAGCACATGTTTGCCCAAAAAGCCGCTGCCCCCTGTGAGCAAAATGCGCTTCTGGCTGAGATCGACGGAGCTGGGCAAGCTGTTGGGCATAGATCCGACGCAGAGAACTTCCGGCTTTCATTATGCTGCAGACGGGATAGCCGTATTCCAGACTTGTTGGCGATGGTCATCGAGAATAGGCAAGGCATCAACTCAAAACCTGGGCAAACCGCGCCGGCGACAGAGCAGGGATCCATTCATCCGCTTGTCCATAGGCTTGTTGGGCGAAGCGACGGGCCAAAGCGGGCAGGATGGGCAGGGGATTGCTGAAGCCGGAAAACAGTTGTAAGCCTTCCCAGCCGGGCAGGGATCCCACCAGAGGCTGGTGATCAGCGCTGAAGGCCACCAAGCAGTGATACCACCGTCCGGGCAGGTGGGCCAACTTGGGCAGGTAGCGACCGGCTTGTGCCCGGATCTGGGCTTCGCTGGCGGCTGCATCCACCTCGGCATGGGGATCCGTCAATACCCGGCTGATCTGGCCCATGCGAATGCTGCCATCTACAAATTGCAGGATCCCGGCATCCAGAATCGGCGGGCAAAGCTCGTGCCCTGGCTCGTCCCAAAGGGGATCCCGATCGGGATGGGCGGCTTGTCGTTCCAGTTCCAAGCGTTGCACGGGCACGCTCATCACCAACGCTTTCAATTGCAAATCCGAGGGCTCCAGCTCCAGGGATTCGGCATGGGTGTAGTAGATGGGCACCCGGATTCCCGCTTGGCGCAACAGAGCCCGTGTCCAGCCGCCGGCGCACACCACCACCTGGCCTGCTCCGTAGCAGTCGGCTCCGGACTCTACGCCCGTGATGCGCGCTCCCTGCCGCCGCAGGGCCGTTGCTGTTGCGATCAAGAGGGATCCCCCCAATCGTTGAAAGGCTTTTTGAAAGGCCAGCGCCGTCAACAAGGGGTTGATGTGGCCATGCCGAGCCCAGAGGACTACTTCCAGAGCGGCCGGATCCAGCAGCGGCTCCAGCTCGCAGGCTGCCGCCACCGAAATCCGCCGGGGTGGGATGCGACAGTCGGCCAGATCCGCCTCAACGGCCTCTGCATCGTAGCCGGGGGCAATGGGCATGAGCAGGTCCAGCTCACGAAATTGAATGTCTGCCTCCAACTCCTCTGACAGGGTGCGGTAGCGTTGGATCCCTTCTTCCCCCAAAGCTTTGAGCATCGGCGTTTTGCCCGCCCAATGGGCCAAGCCCCCGTAGCTGTAGCGGGTTGCTCCGTTCAGCACTCCATCTTTCTCCATCAGCAGAACGGATCCCCCCTGGCGGGCCAGTTCATAGCT
>NZ_JANSIC010000071.1:10040-11669 GCF_047461955.1 Synechococcus sp. R55.7 | reverse complement strand
AGTGTGGCCAACTCCGCAAAGCTGTCCACCACCACATCTGCCCCGGCGTGGCGCAGTTCCTCGGCGGTGAAAGCCGTGGTGAGGCCCACCGCAAAACAGCCAGCCCCCTTAGCGGCGCGGATCCCATGGGTAGAATCTTCAATCACCCAACACAACGCCGGATCCAACCCCACAGCGGCAGCCGTTTTCAGGTAAGGCTCTGGGTCGGGCTTGGCCCGCTGAATGTCTTCGGCGGTAATCACCGCGTCAAACCAGCGGTGCAGGTCGAAGCGCTGGAAAATCTGCGCTTGATCCCGGCGGATGGCCGAAGTGGTGACGGCCAGGGCAGAAAAGCGCTGGCGGCTGGCCGCCAAAAACTCCAGCACCCCCGGCACCAGGGGTACCTCTGCCAGCAGCTCGCCAAAAGCCTTGGCCTTTTCCTCGATCAAGCGCTGCACCAGCAGGGGCCGTTCTGCAGGTGGGGTGTCCGTCTGGTGTTGGACAAGGTACTCGAACATGTCGCGGTCGGTGCGCCCCTTGAACTGCAGGGAGATGGGGGCCAAATCCAGGGATAGGTGGCAGCGTTGCAGGGCAATGGCCCCGGCGCGGGCATGGATTGGTTCCGAATCCACAATCACCCCGTCCATATCGAAGAGCAAGCCGGCAGTCACGTCAGCCTTCCCCTGTTGTAGGCACAGCACTTTGGATTGCATAGACATTATCGCTACGCGACGCTTTCGCGAATGGGCAAGCACGGGACAGGGATCCCCTTTAACAACCCTACTGCCCCGTCTCCATCCCCCACCCGCAGAAGCGGCTGGTGATCTGCCAGATGGGATCCAACACATCCGTCAGGGCGTGGTCACTCTCCACCGCCACCAGTTGGGCCCAGGGGCGACGGGCCACATAGTCTCGACTGGCTTGAATGGGGATGGTGTCGTCTTGGATCCCGTGCACAATTAGGGTGGGCACAGGCCGTCGTAACCCCCCATCCGGGTAGCGCTGGGCATCGGCAACAAAGCCGTACTCCAAAGGGAGAGGGCGGCCTTCTCCGTAGTGGAACACCATGAGTTGTCCGGTTCGCCGCCAAGTCTCCACCGCCTCTGCCCCCAGCCGCGGCAGCCAATGGCCTAAAAAGCCAAAAGCCGGCGCCAAGAGCACCAAGCGCTGCACGCAAGGTTGTCGTTCGGCAACCCAAGCAGCCACCAGGCCCCCCAAGCTAGAGCCGATGAGGGTGACAGGGGGGTAGTTCATCTCGGCAAGCTGGCTGGAAACCTGCTGGATCTGGCGGGTCAAGGTGAGCTGGGCAAAATTGTCCTGGTTCAGATCAGGCACCTGAACAGGGATCCCCACCTGCTGCAGCCGCTGCCGAAAGAAAGTTGCCTTGGCCGACTGCGGCCCAGAGCCGAATCCATGCAGGTAAATCGCCAACACGGAAAGGGATCCCTATGGCCCTGTGGCTGCCGAGAGCCAGCCCGCCCCCAACACCACGCTGATGGAGAGGAAAAGGGTCGCTACCGTCCAGGTGATGCGGTTGAGGTTTTGCTCAGCACTCTTGGAGCTGGAGAACAGCTGGGCCTGCCCGCCAATGCCCGCCAACCCATCCCCCTTAGGGCTGTGCAGCAGCACCAAGATCACCAGCAAGATGGC
>NZ_JANSIC010000071.1:8352-9940 GCF_047461955.1 Synechococcus sp. R55.7 | reverse complement strand
TTCAAACTCAACTCGGCAGGCCCAGACCCATCTACTTGCTTCTCAGGTGGAACGGGTGCTGCTCCTTCTGGGGGTGTTGCTTTGCCTCAAAAAACGACCCCAAACGGGGCCGCTCGGTCTTTTCCGAATCTCTATGGAGATCTCCAGTGGATCCCCACCTCACCTACAAGGGCAAACAGTATTCACCTCAGTAGCTTACGCCCCGGTAGGTCAGGGGCTGATGAGGGTGAGGCATCGCTTTCTTGCTGGTGTGGTGCACACAGAAGGTTTGACCGCGATACTGAGCTTGCAACTCCTCATCACTGAGCTGAGTATGCGCGGGAACGTAGTCAAAGGTGTTGCCACGGAAAGAGAGTTTCATATATCGCCTCCATCAACGAAGGGTTGAGTTTGTTGTCGTTGGGCCCTACGCCACGGAAAGAGTGGCGCGATTCAGTTGAGGCGCGTTCCTTCGGGAAGACCCCTACTTCCGTCTCTGCACAGCTCCAGGCCACTGGTGAGCCAACTGCAGAGATGAACGATTTATCCTATGTCTGTATCATAACTTACGGTTTTGCAGGTTTTTTGGGGGATTTATAGAAATTTAATCCGGCCATACCCGCAAAAGGGATCCCTTGCCGTCGGCTCTTCCGCGGCTTCTCGGGCCTGACTGGGCAATCACCTATGCACTTTTCGGAATAGATTGCCGCAACCGGTTCCGGGCCCAGGGCACCAATCCCGTATTCGGCCAGTCTCCGCAAAATTCTGATTTCTTCTATTTCACCGCCTGCGCAAGTGCCTGCAGCCCTGCTCGCAGACGTTCCTCGATGTCGGCCTCTAGCTGTAGTGTTCCGGCAGCGTCCAACTGAATTTGAGAACTCAGGATATAAACCCCTCTCAGGATGTGGGTTGCCCCCATCACCGCCAGCACAGGTTTCATCGCAAAGTCGATGGACAGCAGATGGGCCAGGGTTCCCCCGGTGGCAATGGGGAGAATCACTTTACCGGTAAAGGCGTCTTGATCCAGCAAATCCAGCAGTGCCTTCAACACACCTGGATAGGAGGCTTTGTAAACGGGAGCAGAGATGACGATCCCGGTAGCTTGGGCCACCTTTTGCTGAATTGCCTTGAGTTGAGGGCTATCGAACTTGGCCAGTGCCAGATCCTCTGGGGGCAAATCCCGCACCGAAACAAACTGAGTGGTCAATCCCAGATCGGACAGGATCCCGGCAGCGTGATGTAAAACGGCTTCTGAGCGAGAAGGAGTGCTGGGACTACCGGAGAGCAGGAGGATGCTGGACATAGGCCGCAGACAGAATACTGCCTCAGTTGTACCAGGGATCCCACGTGAAAGATGATTAACCCACTCTCGCCCTGCCCCAGCATGCACGATAGCTTTGTCTCTCGACGTCATTCCCTGCTGGTCAAATTGCGGGCAAAATATGCCCCCCGACTCCCCACCTACTCAAGGGGTCGGGAACGTGATAGGTTAGATTCAGCAAGGGTTTCAGCTTGCTAAACTTGAGATTGATTTACGCGGGCGTAGTTCAGTGGTAGAACGCTAGCTTCCCAAGCTGGATGTCGTGAGTTCGAGTCTCATCGCCCGCTT
>NZ_JANSIC010000071.1:2142-8252 GCF_047461955.1 Synechococcus sp. R55.7 | reverse complement strand
GAAGCATGCAACTTTACGAGTACGACTTCTATGCCTGGACGCAAAAGCAAGCCGCACTGCTGAAATCGGGGCAGTGGGATCAACTGGATATCGCCAACTTGGTGGAGGAAATCGAGGCTTTGGGCAGGCAAGAACGCCGGGAATTGCTGCACCGGCTGGGGATCCTGGTAGGGCATTTGCTGAAGTGGCAATTGCAACCCCACCTGCGAGGCAAAAGTTGGCGGGCAACGATTACTGAACAACGCCGCCAGATCCAGCGATTGCTCAGAGACAGTCCCAGCCTCAAGCCCGATCTTTCGGCAGCCCTGCAAGAGGCTCACCAGGACGGGATCCTGTTGGTGGTGAGAGAAACGCCATTGTCTGAAGCAGATCTGCCTGCCCAGTGTCCCTACACATTTGAGCAGGTGATGGATCCCGACTTTTATCCTGGCAAGGAAGATCCCCAGTGATCTGCTCAGCCCCCGGAACCAGAACCAGGGAGGGAGGGATCCCGACCCCGGTGGGTCTCCATCTGGCTGTCCACTACCCGTCGCAGCACTCCGTTGACGAAAGCGGCGGCCTCAGGATCCCCGTATTTTTTGGCCAATTCTACAGCTTCGTTGATGGCAACCTTCACGGGGCTGCTGGCCAGTATTTCCAT
This sequence comes from Synechococcus sp. R55.7, assembly GCF_047461955.1. Lineage (NCBI taxonomy): Bacteria > Bacillati > Cyanobacteriota > Cyanophyceae > Synechococcales > Synechococcaceae > Synechococcus > Synechococcus sp. R55.7. The sequence continues at coordinate 7,612 of NZ_JANSIC010000071.1, read as the reverse complement.
CTCCACCACCGCCAGGCGCAGGATATCTCGTTCGATCCGACCAACCCGCTGCAATTGCCAACCCACCAAAGCCTTTTGCAAACGAGCATCAATCGCCTCCTTGTGGGTTCGCAGGGCAGTTAACAGTTGCAAAGCGTAGGCGCGCACTTCTTGGGATTGGGCAATGTACAACAGTTCCGGCATGGACAGGGCAACGCCCACCCGGTTGACTGCTCTTTGGGACAACTGGACAACCTCATCCAAGATGTGGCGGACGCTGTGCAGCCGCTGTTCCAGGTGTTCTAAGGCTTGGCCGGCGTTGCCGAGGGCCACTTGCACCTGCTGGATTAGCTCCAGCAATTCCCCCCGTAAGGCATTGGGGTCAGGAACGTCCGCCTCCTTCAGAGTGATTTCCAGGCGCTGCAGGTGTCGTTGGGCCTGCTGAAGGCGGAGGGTGACGGAGCGGGATCCACCCTCTTCCTTGGGATCCGAATCGGCCAACAATAGAGGATCGCTCTCGTGCAACAAACGGTCGCTGCGCTGGATTTCCGCCGCCGCTGTGGAGAGGGTTTCATGGGTCTCTTCACTCAGGGCGCGGATGGCTGCCAGCAGCAAGTCCTCCAGTTGTTTTTCGCTCAGTTTGGCCGCCGTGGCTGGCAGTTGATTGACCCCCAGCAGGGCCAGTTCGCGGGCAATACGCCGAGGTTGCATTGCAGAATATCCATAGCTTCTGAAAGACTGCCCCATTGCCGCAAGGCGGCGCGCAAGCGCTATCGGGCTTAGCCATGCTAGCAGGTTGCCAATCCATGAAGAACGAGAGACTCACCCGGTCAACCGGCCCTAAAACTGCGACTTAACACCCGAAACACCAAAGATGAACTCTGCTCTGTGCCAAAGCGAGATTGGCTGGATACCGAGAGGGTGAGCCGTCGTTTGCTGCGGGTGATGCCCACATACAGCAGCCGCAGCCGCTCCGCTGCCAAGTCCAAAAAGGCTTGCTTGGTGGCCGAGTCGGCCTGCAGATCCCAACAGCTTTTGGGGCTGAGCTGCCGCAACTGGGCCAGGGCCTCTGCCTGCATATCCACTTCATCCAAAAACTTCAGCCCCAGGGTTCGCTCCCCGTACTGGGTGGGAAACTCGTAGGCCGACACCTGGGGGATGAAGACCTGATCCCATTCCAGCCCCTTGGCCCGATGCAGAGTCGTGACAGTGATGCTGCCCGGCTCGGGGTCGAAGGCGAAGATCTCCGAAGGCAAGTTGTTGAGGCGGTGATCCAGAATCACTTGAAATTCTTGGGCGATCTCCTGCCAATCGGTTTCGGGCAGGGATCCCAGCACCTGCTCCAGCTGATCGATTACATAGCGACCCACAAACAGCTCTTCCGGCTTGCGGTAGAGGCTTTGAACGATCACATTCAGCACCTCCGGCCAAGGGGAGCGCCCGGCCCGGAGCCAACCGGCAAGGGTGCGCAGCAGCCTGCCCAAGTTCTGCCAAGGCGGGCCATCGGGCAGAGCGGGAGCCTCACCGAAGTTGGGGAACAGCAGCCGCTCCGGCAGAGAGGCGCGGATCCAGCTCAACATCGGTCCCAGTTCAGCACGTGGGATCCCCGCCCAATCCGCCAAGCAATCCACAGCAGCAGCCAAGCGAGTGGGGGCAGTGGGCTGGGCAAACCAGTCGATGATTCCCTTGAGCTGCAACAACACCCGCCGCTGACTGGGACTGCCCCGCAACAGATCGATCACCCGCTCCGCTCCCATTTCCTGGAGATAGCTGAGGGCCTTGCCCCCCAGCTCGTTGGTGGTGACCAGAATGGCCACCGTTTGGCCGGGAAAAGCTTGGGTGGCTGCAATGGCCTGCCGCGCCACCTGTTGCAGCTCCTCTTCCGGGGATCCGACAACCCGCAGAAAGTCCACACCACCCTCGCTGGCCGGGGGGTTTTGGCCACCGGAGGTAGCCAGTTGAATGAGTTGGAGGGCCAGAGCGGTGCGCAAAGCCGGGATGGGGTGCTGCTGATTCACCCACTCCACCAGGCGGTTGGCCAAAGCGATGATCTGGGGGGCGCTGCGGCTGGATTCATCCAAGAGCACCACCTGAGGACTGGCCTGGCAAAAGGCGCGAAACAGCCGCGGCTCGGCGCTGGTAAAGGTGCCCATGATGCTCTGGTTGGGATCCCCCACCCGCACCAGGTTGCCGGTGCGTTGGCTGAGCAGCCGCAGCAGCTCTTCCTGCAGGGGGGAACTGTCTTGGGCCTCATCCTCGAACAGGTAGTCGTACCAGTTCTGCACCTGCTCCCGCAGCTCTGGACTGCCCTCGATCAAATCCACTGCTTGCCAGCCCAGGTCGTCGTAGTCTAACTTGCCCAGGCGACGCAATTCCGCTTGATAACCGGCGTAGATGGGAGCAGCCCAGCCCAGATAGCCCTCGCTGGGGATCACTTCTGGCCCCAGGCGCAGATTCTTGGCCCTGCTGATGACCACCTGCACCATCTGCTGGAAACTGCGCCGGAACTGGGCTCGGTTTTGGGCGATCTTTTGCGGGTTGTTGTCGCCGGGGATCAGCGGCTCCCAGAGCTGAGTATGGCGGACGAGCCAAGCGCGGCACAGGCGGCTGAGCAACCGCTCCTGTTCGTATCCCTCCAAAATAGACAGCTCCTCCCAACGGCTGGGGGCCTCCCGCAACACCCGCAACGACAAAGAATGCAGGGTAAAGGCCTGGGTAAAGCGATCCGGATACCCCGCCCGTTGCAAACGTTGATTGATGCGGCTGATCAAGTTGCCCCGCGCCGAACGCATGTAGGTGAACACCCCGATGCGCTCCGGTGGGATCCCCCGATTGAGAATTAAATCGGCGATCAACAGCTCCAGAATAAAGGTCTTGCCGCTCCCCGGAACGGCGGCGATCCCCAGCGGCCCCGATTGGTAGGCCAACGCCTGTTGCTGCGCCGGACGCAGGGTGACCTCAGGAAAGGGAGAAGAAGCCAGACCCAGCATGGGATCCCTGCCTAGCTGAGGATGAAGGTCTCGATGGCTGCCGCCACCCCGTCTTCTGCCACAGGAGGGGCAATCCAGTCGGCATGGGGCAACAGAGCAGGCGAGGCATTTCCCATCGCCACCCCGATCCCCGCATACCGCAGCATCTCAATGTCGTTGTCGCCATCGCCAATGGCCATCACCTGCTCCGCCGACAACCCCAGCATTTCCTCGGCCAAAAAACGAACGGCATTGCCCTTGTTCACCGCCGGATGGGTAGCCTCGAGAAAAATCGGCTCTGAACGGGTGAGGTAGAGCTGGTCAGGGGAATACCGCCGCCGCAGGGATCCCTGCAATTCCTGCAGGAACTCGGTATCCTCAGAAACAGCCAGGATCTTGGTGGGGCTTCGTCCGTATTGGGCGGAAGAGAACATCTGGAACGGCACCTGCGAGCGCTCAGCATAGGCCTGACTGAGAGGGCTCAGCTCCCGTAAGTAGAGCTGGTCATCGATGTAGAGGTGAACCCCCACCGGCTGATCCTGCAACGCTTGCAACAACTCCTCGGCCAGCGGCCAGTCCAGGCTCCAGTGCTTTAGGGTCTTTTGGCTATCGGGATCCCGAATTAAAGCCCCCTGGTAGCTGCATAGGGGCATATCGGCCCCAATCGCGTAGTGGAACCGCTCGGCAGAACGATGCATGCGACCCGTAGCGATGGCTACTCGCACCCCTGCTGCTTTGGCCTTCTGAATGGCCTCCCGAACCGGCTCTGAAACCTGGTTGGAAGGCCCGGCAATCGTGCCATCGATATCCACCACCAACAGCCGAATCTGGGCACGGGGTGGAGAAGATGCCCGCTCTCTTTCCTCGGCTTGGACGTTAGCCTGAGTTTGCATTGCTGTTGTTTGCCCTCCTCCTGGCAACCTTCCAGACCGTAGCATGGCTCTGCCTCGATTGGTTGACGGTCATTGGCCGGCTCAGTACACAAAGAATCAACACAGAAGAATTGAACAAGTGAGATGGCCGGGTGGGGGATCGGTTTCCGCCCCTATTCCCGCCAACGAGAAAGCGTAGAATTAAGAAAGACTAGCCCCGTGATGGACGAAAACATTGTGATCATGCTGAAACGAATCGGTCGCGTCTGCCGGCCTCTGCTGGCCATTGCCCTGGCCTTGACCTTGGCCCTGGCTCCCATAGGCGCTGTTTGGGCACGCAGTGGCGGTCGCATTGGCGGCGGATCTTTCCGGTCTCCGACGTTCTCTGCCCCCCGCTCGATTGGCCCGCACTACTCAGCTCCTGTCTACCCCAGCTATGGAGGCGGCTTTGGTTTTCCGCTGCTGGTGCCCTTTTTCTGGGGAGGGGGGGGTGGCGGCCTGCTGACGCTGCTGCTCTTGGTTGGGGCAGGTAGCTTTTTGGTGCAGACGCTGCGCTCGGGGATCAGATCCGAAGAAGGGGACGATAGCATTGGGGTTCGCGATCCCCAGGTAACTGTTGCGCAGGTAAAAGTGGGACTGCTGGCCAGCGCCCGGCAACTGCAAAAAGACATGAACGCCCTGGCTCTGGAGGCGGATACTCAGTCGCCAGAAGGGCTGAGCCAACTGTTGCAAGAGGTCACCCTTGGCTTGATGCGCTACAGCGACTACTGGGCCTATGGCCATGCCCAAGCGGAGAAGCTGCCCCTCTCCCGCGCCGAATCCCTGTTCTATCAAGCCTCTTTACAAGAACGGAGCAAGTTCAGCGTCGAAAGCCTCAGCAACCGCAACAACCAGATCCAACAAGTCTCCCAAGCGGCGCTGCAGCGATCTGCTGCTGGGATCCCAGATGTTGGCGAGTACCTGCTGGTAACTCTACTGGTTGCGTATCGTGGTAACTTGGGTACACTACCTGTAGTTAACTCCATGGCGGATCTGCGGCAGTGCCTGTTGCAGCTGGCTTCGATTCCGGCAGATCGGATTGTGGCCATCGAAGTGCTGTGGACGCCGCAGTTGGAGGGAGACACCCTGTCGGCAGAGGCGCTGTTGACCGAGTACCCGGAAATGCGGCTCCTTTGAGAGCCTTTGGGCGATAGACGGCAACTGTTGGCTGAGTGTCTCAACTCCTCGGGATCCCCGCCGCTCAGGCTAGGGAGGTTGTATGTCCGGGTTAGATGCTTCAGCGGGCAGAGGCCGTCGTTCCCCTTGGGCATGGTCTGGCCAAGTCAAGCAGGCAGATTCTCTGTTGGATGAGCTGTTCGAGGATTTGGAGAACAGCTTGGAAGAGGGGCTGTCAGAAGCCGGCGAATATCCTTACCTCGGCACACGGCCCCCACTGCCTTCCCGGCGCTTCTCTGCTGCCGGAGGATTACTGCTGGGTATGGCTTTGGCCGCTACCTTGGTGGCAGGGCTGGCTTTTTGGATGACCCTGCGCCCGCGGGCGGTGGTTTTTTCGCAGGCCACTCGGGATCCCTTGGCTGAGGCACCCAATTCTTCCCATTCCGATGCTCACCAGGAGCCCTTGCTTCCCACTGCTGCTGATGTGGATGAAAA
>NZ_JANSIC010000071.1:0-2042 GCF_047461955.1 Synechococcus sp. R55.7 | reverse complement strand
TGATGTGGATGAAAACCCCAAAGCTCCACCTGAGGATTCTGCAAAGGCTGTCTTGGTCGAACCGGCAAAACCGCCGACTGTTGCCGCTCCTCTTGCTTCAAGAGGGGCTGGTCTTCCCTCTCCCCCCAGGGTACCTGCGCCTCCGGTGCCAGCGCGGATCCCACCCCAGCCTCTGCCGCAGATGAAGCTGGTGGGATTGATCCACGATCCAGGTGCCCCCAAGGCTCTGATCTTGATCGACAACGTAGTACGTCAGGTGGCTGTTGGCCATGCGGTAAAAGCAGAGTGGCGGGTTACCTCCATCAGCCCCTACGGTGTGAGGGTGAGCAATGGCGCTCAAAGCGTTACCTTGCAGTTGGGGCTGTCGCAGCGGATCTGAATCACCTGGATAGGGATCCCTGCTGGGTTGAGCAGCGCCTGGAGGGTGGGAGATTGGATTGAAGGAGAAGGGGCAGATGAAATTCGCCAAGCTGGGGCGAATGAGCCGCTGCAGAGTGGGAGTGGGCTTAGTTCTGGGATACCTCTGTCTCGGGCTGTTGGCTTGTCGCAGTACACCCCCCTTGTCAGAATCCCCCTCTGGGATCCCGGCGGCCTATGCTAGCCGCCCGCAACTGCAAGGGAAGGCAGTGGTGGAGATGGAGGTGCAAACTGCTGAGGGGGTAGGCAAGGTGATCTTGGCGATCCACGGGGAAGCGGCACCCCTGACCGGCGGCCAGTTCGTGGATTTGGTTCAGCGGGGCTTTTACAATGGCCTCACCTTCCATCGGGTGGAAAAGGATCCGCAGCCTTTTGTGGTGCAGGGTGGGGATCCCCGTGGTGACGGTACAGGGGGTGCAACAGAGCCGGGGAGCAACCGCCTGCGCACCATCCCCCTGGAAATTCAGCTGCGTGGGGAACCCTACCCCCGCTACAACACCTTGATCCAGGATCCCGCTGCTCTGAGTAAGTTGCTCTTGCCCCATCGTTTGGGGGCGGTGGCCATGGCCCGTTCTAGCCCACTTGACTCAGCCTCTTCCCAGTTTTACATCACCCTCTCTGCTCTGCCGATTTTGGACGGGCGCTATGCCGTGTTCGGCTACGTCACCGAGGGGATGGAGTGGGTGGAGCGCATCCAGGTGGGAGATGTGATCCGCTCGGCGCGGGTGTTGGAAGGAGCGGACTTGCTTAGGGTGCCGGGATCCCAACCGGAAAGAGCAGATCAGATGGAGGATCCCGGCAGTTTATGATGGGCAGCAACTCTGCTGCTGGTTTGGTTGTTGTGGCTCTGGCTTTTGCCTTGAGGAAGGGCAAGTTTTGCCCTCGTCCCCTCCGCCAACACCTGGGCACCCTTTCATGCAAGAAGACGCTTTTTCCCCCCTTGAGCCCCTAGACGAGCTGCCACCTCACTCACCGCCGGAGGTGGATGTGGAGCTGATGCTGCAGCAGTTGCAGGATCCGGATCCCTATTTGCGGATGCAGGCGGCCCGCGCCTTCTGTGAGATCGAAGAACCCCGCGCCGTTAAACCCCTGCTGGCCCTAGTCCGGGATCCCTGCCCGTTGGTGCGGGTGGGAGCAGCCTATGCCCTAGGTCGGAATCCGGATCCCGCTGAGGTGGAGGTGCTGATCGAGGGCTTGCGCTGGGATTGGAACGGCTATGTGCGCAAAGGCTTGGTGTGGGCGTTGGGCAATGCCAAGGATCCGCGGGCGTACCCGGTGTTGCTGGAAGTGTTGGCCGGGGATATCGCGGCAGTGCGATTGTGGGCTGCCAGTGCCCTCGGACAATTGGCTCAGGCGCAGGCGTTGCCCGGCCCGGCATTGGATGAGGTGGTCGCAGCTCTCTGCCGGGGCTTGGCTCAAGATCCAATCGCAGCGGTACGCGGCAACTGTGCCTGGAGCTTAGGGATCCTGGGGCAACAGGTGAAACTGGCTCTCGAGGATCCCATTGTTTACACGATGCTAACAAGGCAATTGCTGACCAGCGCCAGTCGCGATCCCGATTGGGGGGTGCGGGATGACGCGCGGCTTGCCCTACAAAAGTTGGCGGATCCCGATTTGCTGGAGCA
>NZ_JANSIC010000070.1:0-11794 GCF_047461955.1 Synechococcus sp. R55.7 | reverse complement strand
AGCACTATGCCCTATACTCTCGAAGACTTAAAAGCCCACGGCCTTTCCCCGGCGGAATATCAACAGATCCAGCAGCAGCTGGGCCGGGATCCCAACCCCAACGAGCTGGCCATGTTTGGGGTGATGTGGTCAGAGCACTGCTGCTACAAAAACTCCCGCCCTCTGCTGAAAAACTTTCCCACCACGGGCGAGCGGGTAGTGGTGGGGCCGGGGGAAAATGCCGGCGTAGTGGATCTGGGGGAGGGGGATTGGCTGGCGTTTAAGATCGAGTCCCACAACCATCCTTCGGCAGTGGAGCCCTTCCAGGGGGCAGCTACCGGCGCGGGAGGGATCCTGCGGGATATCTTTACCCTGGGCGCCCGTCCCATTGCCCTGCTTAACTCGCTGCGCTTTGGGCCGCTAACCGATCCCCGCAACCGCCGCCTCATGGCCAGGGTGGTGGAAGGGATCGCCCACTACGGCAACTGTGTCGGGGTACCCACAGTGGGGGGAGAAGTGGCGGTGGATCCCTGCTACAGCGGCAATCCCTTGGTCAACGTCATGGCCCTGGGGCTGCTGGAGACGCCGGCAGTGGTGAAATCGGCAGCGCGGGGGGTGGGGAACCCGGTCTTGTACGTGGGCGCCACCACCGGGCGGGATGGCATCCGCGGCGCCAGCTTTGCCAGCGCCGAGCTCAAGGAGGATGCGCAGCAGGATCGGCCGGCAGTGCAGGTGGGGGATCCCTTCCTGGGCAAGTGCCTCATCGAGGCCTGTCTGGAGGCCTTTGCCACAGGAGCTGTGGTGGCTGCCCAGGATATGGGGGCAGCCGGGATCACCTGCTCCACCGCGGAGATGGCCGCCAAGGGAGGGGTGGGGATCCGCTTTGACCTCGACCGAGTGCCGGCGCGGGAAAGCGGCATGGCTGCCTGGGAATACCTGCTCTCGGAATCCCAGGAGCGGATGCTGCTGGTGGTGCAAAAAGGCCGCGAGGCGGAGGTGATGGAGATCTTCCACCGCTGGGGTTTGCAAGCTAGTGTGGCCGGGGAAGTCATTGCCGAGCCGCTGGTGGAGATCTGGCACCAGGGATCCTGCGTGGTGCAGGTGCCGGTGCGGGCTTTGGCCGAAGACACCCCCGCCTATGTCCGTCCGGTGTTGCCAGAGCCGCCAGCCTACGTGCAGGCAGCGTGGCAATGGGATCCCGCCACTCTACCCCCTTGTGATTGCCAGGGGATCCACCTCGCTCAGGCAACGCTGGCATGGAAAGAGGTGCTGCTGCAGCTTTTGGCCAGCCCCACCCTGGCCAGCAAAGCCTGGATCTATCGCCAATACGACCACCAGGTGCAAAACAACACCGTCCTTTGGCCGGGCCAGGGAGATGCGGCGGTTATCCGCATCCGTTCCCAAAAGTTTGGCGTGGGCGAGGTGCCGCCCCTGCGAGCTTCCCGCAAGGCCATCGCTGCCACCCTGGATGGCAATGGCCGCTGGGTGTATTTGGATCCCTACGAGGGGGCCAAGGCAGCCGTGGCGGAAGCTGCCCGCAACCTCACCTGTGTGGGGGCCGATCCCCTAGCTGTTACCGATAACCTTAACTTTGGCAATCCCGAAAACCCGGTGGTGTACTGGCAGCTGGCCCTGGCCTGTCGGGGGATTGGAGATGCCTGCCGTGCCCTCGGTACGCCGGTAACGGGGGGAAACGTTTCTCTCTACAACGAGACCCTCACCCCCCAGGGATCGCAGGCTATCTACCCTACCCCTGTCATTGGCATGGTGGGTCTTATTCCCGACTTGAAATGCATCTGTGGCCAGGGGTGGCAGCAAGAAGGGGATCTCATTTACCTCCTGGGATCCCAGGCCCTCACCAGCTTGGGGGGCAGCGAGTATTTGGCGGTCATCCACCAGCAAGTTACGGGCCGGCCCGCGCCAGTGGATCTGGAATTGGAAAAGCGGGTGCAAGCTGCCTGTCGCCATGGAATCCGCCAGGGCTGGGTGCGCTCTGCCCACGACTGCAGCGAGGGGGGATTGGCTGTGGCTTTGGCAGAAGCCTGCTTGAGCGGAGGCCGCGGCGCAACCCTCTCCCTGGCTCCTGGATCCTTGCGCTGGGATCAGGCCCTGTTTGGCGAGGGATCCAGCCGCATCCTGGTTTCTGTGGATCCGGCCCAGCGCTCTGCTTGGGAAGCCTACTTAGAAGCGCAGCTTGCCGGCCAGTGGCAGCTTTTGGGAGAGGTGGGATCCCCTGCGGATCCCCTGCTCTTAAGGACGGCAGAAGAGGATCCCTTACTGGTGGTGTCTTTGGCAGCCATGCAGGCCGCCTACCACGGTGCCTTTTCGGACTAGCTGAGCCTCGGTTGGGAAACCGTTTTCTGCGCCCAGCTCCCTTCTCCCTTGGGGAGAGGGGCCAGAGGTTGGAGAGGACAACATCCTTAGGGGGATTTTTCCTCACACAAATTGGCCTGGATCACCTCTCGATATTGGGACTTGGGCTTAACGCCCACCAACTGGGCCACCAGCGTCTTGTTTTTGAAAAATTGCACCGTCGGGGTGCCCGCCACCCCCCCTGCCTCTGCAATCTCCGGATCTTTCTCAATATCGATCTCCACCACGTGCAGCTTGTCCGAGAACTCATCGATGATCTTGTTCAAGATCGGCTTGAGGGCATGACAAGGGGCACAGGTGGGGGCGGTGTACTTGACCATGAGCAGGCGATCGCTTTCGTGGTAGAGTCGCCGCAGGGCATAGCTCCCCTCATGGCAAGTCTTGCTGAAGTCTAAGTCATCCTGTCCATTCTCCTCAAAGCTGGCCTCCTCAACAGCAGGATCCCCAGCAGACTCTGCCGCAGAAGTCGCAGCAGGGCTGGGTTCAGGATGGCTTTGGGGAAGGACGTGATACTCCTGGGCCAAGCCGTGTTCCGAGAGCCAGCGCTCTGCCAACATGGCCGCCATACAGCCGGTGCCGGCAGCGGTAATCGCCTGACGAAACTCGTGATCCTGCACGTCGCCGGCGGCAAACACCCCCTCCACACTGGTGGCCACGGATCCCGGGCGGGTGACGATGTAGCCGACTTCATCCAGTTCCAGTTGTCCTTTGAACAAGTCGGTGTTGGGCTTGTGGCCAATGGCATAAAATAGGCCACCCACTGACATCTCGCGTATTTCGCCGGTTTGGTTGTTCCGCACTTTCACCCCGGTCAGGCGCAGGCCGTCGCCCATCACTTCCACCGCCTCGGTGTTCCAGTGCACAGTGATCTTGGGGTTGTTGAGAACACGATCCTGCATGGCCTTGCTGGCCCGCATTTTGTCGCTGCGCACCAGCATGTGCACGTGGGATCCAAACTTGGTCAGGTAGGTGGCCTCCTCACAGGCAGTATCGCCGCCGCCGATCACCACCAATTCCACCCCTCTGAACATGGGCATAGCCCCATCGCAGACAGCACAAGCTGACATGCCCCGGTTCCAGTAGGTCTCCTCCCCCGGCAGGTGTAGGCGCTTGGCTGTGGCCCCGGTGGCGATGATCAGGCTGTGGGTGCGCAATTCCCGCTCGTCAGAACGGACGACAAAGGGCCGCTGGCTTAAATCCACAAAGGTGACATCTTCGGTGTAAAGTTCTGCCCCCCACCGCTGCGCTTGAGCCCGCATGTTCTTCATCAGTTGGGGGCCGGTGATGCCCTCGGGAAAGCCCGGAAAGTTTTCCACCTCGGTGGTGGTCATCAGTTGCCCGCCCGGGATCCCGCCCGCCTGGAACCCCTCAAACACAACCGGCTTCAGGTTGGCACGCCCAGCGTAAATGGCTGCTGTGAACCCAGCAGGGCCGGAGCCGATAATCACCACATTCTCAACCCGACTTTGCTCTGTCATCCGATGTCTCTCCTTCTGCAATGGGAATAAAAGCCAAACTCATAACGACTACGCTTTAGCTTAACACCCCTTGGCGAACCGGTCGAGGCCGAGGCCTATTAGCCTCATTTTCGCTCGCCTCAGGCCATTGGGGCCTTTTTTGCCCATCCCATAGGGTTATCTCTGCCCAGAGGTTGGCCAAGTGGCGGCCATTGCCCAAGTTTTGGATCCCCAACACCCAATCCCGGTTGACCCAAGCCAGAAGGAAAAGAGGTGTCTGAGATGGCCAGCAATTTGGTCTTGGTCAGAAAGCGGAGCTCAAATGAATTTTGTATCAGAAACTACAAAATACCCGTGTTGGCCTTTCTAGGATGAGTGAGCGTTTTTGGCCTGTCTGGGTCGAAGCGTGGGGATCACCTGCTGGGATCCCATTTGTTTCAGCCACAGTTCCCCCAGTCTTAACCGCAACCCAATCAGGAGAGAGTAATGGCATCCACGCCCCAAGAAGTGCTTCAGATGATCCAGGACAACAACGTCCAGATAGTGGATCTCAAGTTTGTGGATATCTTTGGCACCTGGCAGCATGTTTCCTTCCACACCTCGATGATCAAGGAAGAAACCTTCACCGAGGGGCTTCCCTTTGACGGATCCAGTATCCGGGGCTGGAAAGCGATCAACGAGTCGGACATGTACATGGTGCCGGATCCCAAGACGGCTTGGATCGATCCCTTTCTGGAGGTGCCCACCCTCAGCATAACTTGCAGCATTGTTGAGCCGCGCACCGGCCAGCCCTATAGCCGCTGTCCCCGCAGCCTTGCCGCCCGTGCCGTTGCCTATCTGCAATCGACGGGCATTGCCGATACGGCTTACTTCGGGCCGGAAGCGGAGTTTTTCATTTTTGAGGATGTTCGCTTCGACCAAACCCAAAACTCGGCCTACTACTTCGTGGATTCCATCGAAGGTCGCTGGAACTCGGGCCGCGAGGAGAAAGGTGGCAACCTGGGCTACAAGCCTCGCTACAAAGAGGGCTATTTCCCGGCCCCGCCCACCGATGCCCATCAAAACATCCGCACCGAGATGCTGCTGACCATGGGCAAGTTGGGGGTGCCCATCGAGAAGCATCACCACGAGGTGGCTACCGGCGGGCAAGGGGAGTTGGGCTATCGCTTTGCCGATCTGATCACGGCTGCCGACTACATGATGGTTTACAAATACGTGATCCGGAATGTGGCCCGCAAGCACGGCAAAACCGTCACCTTCATGCCCAAGCCCCTGTTTAACGACAACGGCACCGGCATGCACACCCACCAGTCCCTCTGGAAGGATGGCCAGCCTTTGTTCTATAGCGAAGGCACCTATGCCAACCTGAGCGAGACGGCTCTCTACTACATCGGTGGCCTGCTCAAGCATGCCCCGGCGATCCTGGCCTTCACCAACCCCACCACCAACTCCTACAAGCGCTTGGTGCCCGGCTTCGAGGCGCCGGTGAACCTGGCTTACTCCCAGGGCAACCGTTCCGCTGCCATTCGCATTCCGGTGACCGGCAACAATCCCAAGGCCAAGCGTCTGGAGTTCCGCTGCCCGGATGCCACCTGCAACCCCTACATCGCCTTTTCGGCCATGCTGATGGCTGGCCTGGACGGGATCAAGAATAAGATCCATCCCGGCGAGCCCTTGGACAAAGATATCTACGATCTGGAGCCGGAAGAGCTGGCCAAGATCCCTTCCACGCCTGGATCCCTGCTGGATGCTCTGGAAAGCTTGCAGAAGGATCATGCCTTCTTGCTAGAGGGCGGTGTCTTTACTGAGGATCTGATCCAGACCTATATCGAGTACAAGATCGACAACGAGATCAACCCCATCAATCTGCGGCCTCACCCCTACGAGTTCGCCCTTTACTTCGACGCCTAAGCGGTGTGGCCGATTCTGCAGCGGGATCCCTGATGGGATCCCGTTTTTTTCCGAGGAAATAGCACCCCTCAATTGTGGATCCCTTGGGCAACTTAGCTACTTTTGGTCAACAGCACCTCGTGCCAGCGTTGAAGCGTCCTGTGCCGTCCATCGACCTGAGGAAGCTCAACCCAGAAACCAAAAGGGGATCCCCAGCCGGGATCCCTTCTCGCTGAGCTCATGCCAGAGCATCAACAGTTACGGGCAGATCAGCTCATGCTGACACGGCTACGGTCGTAGTTGAGCCGAAAGGTGGGATGCACTTTTCCTTGGATGCGGTTCCAGAAGTTGCGCACGTTGACATGCAGGCCAATCTGCTCTGTACCGCGGAGCAGCATGGATTGCTGGCGAATCCGAATCAAGCGTTGATGGCTCATCATCAAGCGGCGAGACAGCTCATCCAAGACATGAGAACGGCCATTGGCAGCCACCGGGGCAGATGCCTCTGCCGTCTGAACGGGTTGAGCCGGCCCTTCGGCCGCCTTGAGATGATGAGCAACACCCCGATAGAGCAGGTCAAGGTTGGTGGGCAAAACCACCGGCTTGCTCAGGTGGCGGAACCGCCAGTCCAGCCCCCGGTAACGACCCCCCACTTTGCCGGGAGAAACCGCTGCAGTTGCAGAAGAGGGGGTGTAATCGACGCCACGGTAAAAGAGTGCCATGATCTTCGCCTCCAATGAGTTGAGTTTTCATCCGTTCGCCTTCTCCTGAGAGACAAGAGAAGCCACACGGTTACCAGAAGAGTTGAGGCGCGTTCCTTCGGGATCTCTCCCTACTTCCGTCCTCTGGCCGTGATGTCGCTCTACCTACATTAACGAGCCGCCCAGCACGCGAGAGGATGAACGATTTCTATCTACATTCTGTATTATAAGCTACGGTTTTGAGGTATTGCCAGCAACTTTTAACAAAAATTTCCACTGAGTTTCCGTCCAGCTTCCTCTGAATCCAGGCTGGATCTGAATCCGGGCTGGGCCAGCCGGGATCCTCGGGGGCAGCAGGGTGCAGAGCTTGAAGCCGAGTTCTTCGCTCTGTCCGAGATGCCAGAGGAAGCATTATCGTGGAAGAATCCTCAGGATTGGCTACAAAAGTTCACATTCCTTGGTGGGTGCCCTGTGCAGGAAGACTTTCGTCTGATTTTGGACATTGTGACGGTATTGGCGGCAGCGGCAGCAGGTGGATTCTTGGCTTCGCTGCTGAGGCAGCCGGTGTTGCTCGGCTACTTACTGGCCGGGATCTTGGTGGGGCCAACCGGGTTGGGGTGGATCAAAGAGTTGGTTCAGGTGGAAACCTTGGCCCAGTTTGGGGTGACCTTTTTGCTGTTCACCTTGGGGGTGGAGTTTTCCCTGAAAGAATTGCGCAAAGTGCGGGGGATCGCCGTTGGCGGAGGCATTTTGCAAATTGGCCTGACGATTTTGATCACGGCGGTGCTGGCGGTGGTCAGCGGCTGGTTGACGCCGGTGCAAGGGATCTTTTTGGGGGCCGTGCTCTCCTTGTCCTCGACTGCCGTGGTGCTGAAAAGTCTCACTGAGACCAACCAAATGGGCACTCCCCAAGCCCAGGCCATGCTGGGGATCCTGATTGTGCAAGATTTGGCGGTGGGGCTGATGTTGGCGGTGTTGCCGGCTTTGGATTGTCCCTTGCCGGAGCTGGCGGGATCCCTGGCCAGGGCCTTGGCAGAAATCGGCTTGGTGGGGCTGGGGGCGGTGGTAGGCGGGATTTGGCTGGTTCCCGGTTTCCTGCGTCTGCTGGCTCAGCAGGAGAGCAAAGAGGTGTTTTTGCTGGGGGTGATCAGCCTCTGCGTGGGGATTGCCCTGTTGACGGAGCGGCTGGGCATTTCCAGCGAGATTGGGGCTTTCATTGCCGGTCTGATGATCTCGGAGGTGGAGTACGCCGACCAAACCCTGGACTATGTAGAGCCTTTGCGAGATGTGTTTGCTGCTCTCTTTTTTGCGGCCATCGGCATGCTCATCGATCCCAGCTTTATCCTCGGCCATCTGTTGCTGATCCTGGGGCTGGTGGGTCTGGTGATGGTGGGCAAGTTTTGCATCGTGGCTCCCTTGGCGCGGCTGTTTGGTTACACTCTGCCGGCAGCGGTGGTGGTGGGGCTGGGCCTATCGCAAATCGGCGAATTCTCCTTTGTGCTGGCCAGCGAGGGGCAGGCTTTGGGATTGGTGTCGCGGCAGATCTATTTGTTGATTGTCAGCACCACAGCCGTTACCCTTCTGCTCACTCCCTTTCTGCTGAGGGGCGCTCCTCGACTGTTTTCCGGGCTACACGGGATCCCCTTCTTGGCCCGCTGGTTGGAATCGGGCGAGCGGCCCCGCGCTTTGGCCCCCGATGCTCCTCAACAGGGGCACGTGGTGGTGTGCGGCTATGGGCAGGTGGGGCAAGACATTGTGCGCATTCTCGAAGCCCGTCGTCACCCCCTCTTGGTCATTGATCAGTCAGAACGGGTGATCCAACACCTGCGTTCCCGTGGGATCCCTTACCTCTACGGAAATGCGGCCAGCCCGTTGGTGCTGGAGAAAGCTTGCCTGCCCCAGGCCCGCGCCCTGGTTATTGCTCTGCCGGATCGCATGAGCATCCGCCTCTGCCTGAAACGAGCTCTGGAGTTGGCGCCGCGATTGGATGTGGTGGTGCGAGCTACCGACAAGGAAGACATCGAACAGCTCTATCAGTTGGGGGCCAGAGAAGTCGTCCACCCCGAATTCGAGGCCAGCTTGGGTCTGTGCAGCCATGTGTTGCTGGAGTTGGGAGAACCCCCAGACATCATTCAGCAGGAGATCCTGGCCATTCGCAGCAGCCACTACCGCGATCTGCGCCCTCTCCACCCCAGTTGTCTGATCCCCGCGCCTGTCAGTTGGCTGACACCGCCGGCCCCACCTCCCTCTCCCCCCCTCCCCGCCAATGCCAACGGCAGCCACGACAGCCACCCACCTGAGTCTGTGCTGGCCTGGTGGGAACGCTGGCAGCGGCCTGTTCAACCCGAATGGGCAGGGATCCCTGGCTCTGCCGAGTAGAGATTTGCACCTCAATCTTCGTAGTATCCTGCAAACTGGAGGTGTGGCCACTGCAAGTTGCAAGCCTCGGGACAGTTCCCCCGCTGCCTTTGCGGATGGAGACGCTGGGAGGTTTTCCAGAGGCAACGGAAAGGGTCCTCGGCGTTGCTCGGCACTCTGGGGGGAGGGGTGCCCCATCTGTTTCTGGCCTAGGTTGCCATGCCGACCGTTAACTATCTGCGCATCAGCTTGATCGATCGCTGCAATTTCCGCTGCCAGTACTGCATGCCTGACGAGGCGGAGTTGACGTGGCTGCAAGCCCCAGAGCGTTTAACGGATGAGGAAATCCTCACGTTGGTTCGAGAGGTGTTTTTGCCGTTGGGGATCGATTGCTTTCGCCTCACCGGCGGCGAACCCCTGCTCAGGCCGGGGCTGGAGCACCTCATCCGGGCTCTATGCAGCCTGCCTGGGGTGAGAGATGTGGCCCTTACCACCAACGGCTTCAACCTCAGCCAAAAAGCTCAACTCCTCTATGAAGCGGGGTTGCGCCGCATCAACATCAGCTTTGATTCCCTCAACCCCGAGACCTTTCGACTGATCACGGGGCGGGATCGCTGGCGGCAGGTCTGGGCCGGGATCCAAGTTGCCCACCAAGTGGGGTTTGATCCCCTCAAGTTGAATGTGGTGGTGATCCCTGGGCTCAACGAATCGGAAGTGGAAGATCTGGCTGCCCTTACTCTGGAGCGACAATGGCATGTGCGCTTCATCGAGTTTATGCCCATTGGCAATGCCGCCCTCTTTCAGCAGGCCGGCTGGGTGGAGTCTGAGGTGCTGCGACAGCGAATTCGCGCTCGCTTTGGCCTGGAACCTGGGTTTGTGGCCGGCAATGGGCCGGCGGATGTGTTTCGAATCCCGGGGGCAAAAGGCACCTTGGGCTTTATCAGCCAGATGTCGGAGTGCTTTTGTGATCGATGCAACCGCATGCGGCTATCCAGCGACGGTTGGCTGCGCCCTTGCCTGCTCAACGAATCCGGCCAAATCAACCTGCGGGATCCGCTGCGAGCTGGGATCCCTGCCGAAAGGCTAAGACAGCAGGTGCGAGAACTGCTGGACATCAAGCCGGACATCAACTTCAAAGGACGGGACACCGGCAGCCAGGGATCCTACCGGCGCACCATGTCTCAGATTGGCGGCTAGCGGGGATAAGGGATCCGCAAAAGCTGGTTGACCGGTGGGTGGGCCACCTGCAACTGTTTCCCATCCGGCCACTGGATCTGGATTTCCTTGACCCCTGTTTCGGATCCCAGGCCAAAGTGGGCCACCGGCTCCATCTGACAGAGGTAGCCGCTGCCGGCGTCGATGGCCTGGATCTGGGTACGGGTGGAGGTGAGCAGCCTTACCAACGCGCCGCGGGCCGGGGCTCCCTGGCGGGTGAGGGGCAGAACCCTCAGCCAGTTGTTGGCATTGGCCTGAGGGCGATAGAAGCTGAGAGGCTGGGCGCCAGACTCCCCATGGGCAATCAACAATTCCAGACGACCATCCCCATCCACATCGGCCACCGCTGCTCCTGTCCCCAATCCCTGCGGCTCGGCAGCATCTCCAATGTCGATGGCTTGCCAACGGCCGGAGCGCCAAGCAAACAGACGGTTGGGCTCGCCGATGTTGTTGAAAAACAGCTCCGGATAGCCGTCGTTGTCGAAGTCGGCAGCGATGACTGTGCGAATGCGGGAGGGCCTAGCCAACTCCGGGGGGGCTACATCCTTAAAAAAACCGCCGGGGGCCTGGATCCAGAGGCGATGGGGGCCTTCCCAGTTGCCATAGAGCAAATCCAGCCGTCCATCCCCATCCAGATCCACCGCTGCCACGCCGCGCCCATGCTCGTCGGGATCTGCTAGGCCCACCTCAGCGGCAATCTCTTCAAAGGTGCCATCTCCCCGGTTGCGAAACAGAAAGTTAGGTCCCTGCTCATTGACGGCAAAAATGTCCATCCGCTGCGAGACCAAGGGCACGGCCACCAACCCCCGCCCGCCCGTCACCCGATTGAGTCTCGCTTCTGGCGCCACATCGGCGATCATTTGGTTAGGGCCCAACTCGTAGAGGCGCATAGGGCCGCCGTAGTTGGCTACGAAAAATCCATAGCTCCCCTGGCCAAGACGATCCACACAAGCTACAGAGCGACCTGCCGTCAAGTTGAGGGCATCTTGGTTTTGCGGCAGGGAGAACAGGTCCACCCAGCGAGATCCCTGCCAGTCGAAGAGGCGATCCCCAAAGCGCTTGCGCCCGCCGAAGGTATCGGTGTTCAAGACATAAAGTTCTTCCTGCCCGTCCCCGTCAAAGTCGGCGGCAGCCACCCCAATTGCCATGCGCCCTGCATCGGCCAGGGTGTCGTCTGCTTGATCCACCAGGGTTTGCCCATCCCACTTCAAGACTCGATTGGAGCCGCGGAACCCGCACACAAACAGCTCAAAGGCCCCATCCCGATCCAAATCGCAAGCGGCAACCCCGTAGAAAAGGGCAGGTGGGTTAAAGCGGATCTGCGAGCTGCAATCTTGGAACATGGGGATCCCATCGGAGAACAATAGGAACTGGTGGAGCTTCCAGCTCTGATGGTATGCTGGATCTTCGCTGGAACTTCCCCTTCAACCATGCCACGCATCAAATCTGCCATCAAGCGCGTTCAGATCGCAGAGCGTAATCGGCTGCGCAATAAAGCCACCAAAGCCATGGTGCGCGCTCTGATGAAGAAAGTGATCTCCCTCTCAACTGCCTATGCCGCCAACCCACAGCAAGAAACTCTGCAGGAAATCCAGGCGGCGATGAGTGCTGCTTTCAGCCGCATTGATAAAGCTGCCAAAACCGGCGTCCTGCACAAAAACACAGCCGCTCGTCGTAAGGCTCGGCTGGCCCGGATTGTGAAGCTATCTGTGGCTTCCTCGGAAAAATCCCAGGCTGAGGCTTTGGGTGGGCGTGATTGACTTCTCCTGCTGCTTCGGAAGTGGTGCTTGTGCGGGATTTCAGCTAGAAATCGCAGGAGCC
>NZ_JANSIC010000069.1:0-11808 GCF_047461955.1 Synechococcus sp. R55.7 | reverse complement strand
CCTACACCTGCAGCGGTTCCCTGAGACAAGCGGGCAGTTGCCAGCACATCTCCAGCCAGCTTTTTAGCTCCTCAGGTTGGCCCATGAGGCTCATTTCCACCAGCAGAATGGCGGCTCGGTCGGCGGCTCCTTTGGATCCCAGACGAATCAAGGCAGACAGGCTTTCTTCCCGCCAGCAGACGGATACCCCCTGCCGGATCAAGGCCCGGGCGGCAACGGGGATGCACGAGAGTGGCACTTGGATGTCCCGCCGCTCGTAATCGGGAATGGACAGCATGAACGGCAACCCAAATCTTTATTATGTCTTAATCTTCTTCTCTTTTCGCCTGTCCGTCACGGGTCTTTGCAAAGTATGAAGTGATCTTTTGTGAACTTTGTAGAGAACTCGACATCGTTGCGAATAGTGGGAGAGAAAGACAGGGATCCCTGTAGAAGGCTTAAAAGATAGCGGCGATTTCTCGGCCTCATTTCCCCACAGCCGCGAGAATGGCTGCATGCGCAGGAGATGGGGAGATGCGAGCAGAAGGTTGGGAAAGGCGAGTTGGTCGCTGGTTGCCCAAGGCCACCCTTGCCGGAGCCGTGTTGATCCTGGTGGCGATGGGCAGGCCGCTGCGACTGGTGGGCAACGGAGAAAATATGGTGGTGTTCACCTGGGGAGGGGGGGTGAGCCCGATGGCTTTGCAGCCAGGTCTGCATTGGGTGCCGCCTTTTGTCTCTCGCACGGTGATTTTTGATGTAAAAACCCAAGCTCTGACCTGGAAAGACAACGACCCGACTGCCTACGCGCCGCGGCTGGTGGCCCTTTCTCAGGATGGGCAGCAGATTGCGGCTGAGGCGACGCTGCAGTTTCGCATTGTGGACGCCCCCAAGGTCTATACGCAACTGGGGGAAAATTACCTGGATCGCATCGCTCCCATTGTTCGGTCGGTCATTCTGAATGAGACCAGCGGCTTTTCTGCCCAGGCTCTGTATTCCACGGAGCGCCCGCTGCTCCAGGGCCAAATCCGCGAACGGGTGGCTCTTCTGCTGAAGGAATACGGCATCGAGGTTTTGGATTTTCTGCTGCGGGATGTGGATTTCGATCCTGATTTCGTAGCGGCCATTGAGGCAAAGACCATTGCCGAAAATCAACTGGCGCAAAAGCAATTTGAGATCGAGCAGGCCCGCCAAGATGCCCGCGCCATCATTTCTCAAGCTGAGGCAGAAGCCGGTCAATTGAGAGCCAAAGCACAGGCCCTCACCCAAAATCCGCAGTACCTAGAGGTGGTCAAAGCCGCGGTACTGGGATCCCGTCTGGAAACTTTGATCACCAAATAACTCAACAGGAAATCAATCCTTTTAGCCTGTCCCCAATTTCCTCAGCTCTTCTCACCGACCCTAAAACGGGAGCAGCCGCCATGTATCCAACAGGAGAAGCACCCCAAAGCAGAGTGGGTTGGTTAACCGTAGGAGGGATCGCCGTCTTGGCGGCCCTGGGAGTGCTCCGCGCTTGCCTGTACGTCACTTTGCCCGGACATGCCACTGTAGTTTTCAATACCTTTTCCGGGTTGCAGAAGGGGCGGGTGGAACTGCCAGGGGCCATCTTCCGGATCCCGGGGATCGAAACGCCGATCACCTACACCGTGCTCACCCGCGTTTGGGAGTTTACCAACAACCCCGCCTCGGCCAATGCCATCAGCAACGCCATCACCGTGAACACCGCCGATGGACAAGCCTTTGCCATCGATGTGGCCATTGCCCTCAAGCCCAACCTCGCCACTTTGGACGAGCTGCACGCCAGCATCGGCGAGAACTATCTTTCCACGGTGGTGGTGCCAGTGGTGCGCTCCAAAATTCGGGATATCTCCGCCTCTTTCGATTCGGAAAACTTCTACCGGAAAAGCCAGCGGGCCGCCATCGAACAACGGGCTCTGGACTTGATCCGCCAAGAGATGCCCACCGTCAACCGCGACGGCCAAACCTTGCCTTTGGTGCAGGTGGAGGGCCTGTTTCTGGGCAACCCTGACTTTCCACAAGCCCTGCGAGATTCCATTGAACGCAAACAGGTAGCCTCGATTACAGCACAGACGGCGGCAGTACGGGCGCAGATCCAGGAAAAAGAGACGGAGCGACTGTTAATCCTGGCGGCGGCCAACCAGCGGGCCATCGAGCTGAAAGGACAAGCGGCAGCGCAGAACGCGCAACTGGCGGATCTGCTGTTCTACGAGAAGCTGCAAGAGCGCATCCAAAACCCGACGGGCTCGCTGCCCCCTTTGCGCATCATCCGCGTCGAGGGAGATGCCACCGTGTTTCTCAATGTGGATCCCCATCAGGCAGCCCTGCAAAGAGGGCAGTAGGTTCAGCAAAGTTGCGGAGTACAGACTTAAAAGTCTGAGTATAAAGTGTGTCCAGATGTGAAGGCGAAGGGATGTCATTCGAGTTCGTTGACATCCTACCGCCAGGAGTCTGGGCTGGGATCCCTCGTAGAGTTGCGCCGAATCCAACTCAGGGGGAAAGCTCGTACTCGATGCAAGGCTAGGTTTTACCACCATGAACTCCCGCCTGACTCACACCCCCTTTCCCCGTCTAAACCCGAAGCTGGCGGAGGCGGATCATGTTTTGGTGGTGGACGATCAGGCCAGCAGCCGCCTCTACATCGGTGAGCTGTTGCGGTCGGCCCACTTCCGCGTGAGCGAGGCCACCAACGGCGAAGAGGCTTTGGAGGCTGTGGAGCGGCTTCGGCCAGACTTGGTGCTGTTGGATGTGCTGATGCCGAACATGAGCGGGTTCGATGTCTGCCGGCAACTGAAGGCCAATGAGCTGACCCGCCTGATCCCCGTTGTGCTGATCACTGCCCTGACCGACCGCTCCAATCGCCTGATGGGGATGCAGGTGGGGGCCGACGACATTTTGACCAAGCCCTTCGATCACGTGGAGCTGCTGGCGCGGGTACGCTCATCCATCCACCAAAAGCGCTTGAACGAAGACCTGGATCACGCCGCCAAGGTGTTGTTTGCCATTGCCCGCGCTGTGGAGAGCCGGGATCCCACCACGGGTGACCATTGCGAACGCTTGGTGGTCATGGGGGAACAGTTTGGCCGTTACTTGGGGCTGTCTCGTCAACAGATCAAGGCCCTGCGCTGGGGCGGCTACCTGCACGACATCGGCAAAGTCGGGATCCCGGATGCGATTTTGTGCAAGCAGGGCAAGCATACCCCGGAAGAATGGGAGATCATGAAATCCCATGTGTTGATCGGCGAAGACATTTGTCGGGGCTTGCGCACCATGCAGGATGTGCTGCCGATCATCCGCCACCACCACGAGCGTTGGGATGGCAGCGGCTACCCGGATGGGCTGGCAGGCGAAGAGATCCCTCTGTTGGCCCGCGTCTTTCAGGTGATCGACATTTTCGACGCTCTGACCTCTCCTCGCCCCTACAAACCGGCCCTGACCGCCGAACAGGCCCTGGAAGTGCTGCGGGAGGAAACCCGCAAGGGCTGGCGGGATCCGAACTTGGTGCGCGAGTTTTGTGACTTTATGTTTGTTACGGCCTTTAATCTGCTGGAGGCGGGATAGGGGCTAGGGTTCCGGGCCAGGCTGGACAGGCAGCTTTTGGGGTTTGGGCGACGACAACTACTCCGGCCACCGGGATCCCGGCAGCGGCCAATACCTGCTGGGCGGCTTGCACAGTAGAGCCGGTGGTGTAGATGTCATCCACCAGCAACACCGGTGTGGCCGGAACTTGTTTCAGGGCAAAGGCCCCGGCCAAGTTGTGCTGTCGTTGCAGCGGGTTGAGCTCATGTTGAGCCGCTGTGGCCCGCACCCGCACCAGAGCCTCAGGCCAATGTCTCAGACCTGTCCGCTGGCAAAAGGCTTGGCTGATCAAGGCGGCTTGGTTGTAGCCCCGCTGCCGCAGCCGCTCTGCATGCAGAGGGATGGGCACCACCGTGTAGGCCCCAGGGGAGCCTAAAGAGGTGGACTGGCTTTCGACCCAACGGGATCCCAGCCATTCTCCCAAAACCGAGCCAATGCGCCGTTGTCCTTCGTACTTCAGGCAATAGATGGCCCTGCGCAGCGCCCCCCGGTGGATCCCCCAGGCGTAAAGTGGCCAAGGCGAGGTGGTGACTGGCCAAGTGGCAAGGCGCTCCGCCTGCAACCGCCTTTGACAGTCTTGACAGAACACGGCCTTGGCAGGGCGCCGGCAAAGCGGACATGGAGGCACAATCCACCAATCTAACCAGCCCATCGTCTGCTAGGGATCCTTTCTGGTGTGCAGAGTCTCCTAAAAAGCTGAGGCAAGGGGGGAACGAGGCCGAAATTCAGACTCGGCCAGGCTAACAGCCCAGCAGTCCATCCCCAAGTTGACGCTGGGATCCCGCCTTGCTAGGATTCAATATCGCCGGATAATTCAACCGGATAATTTAAAATTTAAGCCGTGACCTTCTCTGCCAGCCCATGCCCACCATTCAGCAACTGATCCGTGAGGAGCGCAGCGTTGCCGCTCGCAAGACCAAGTCTCCTGCCCTGAAGGCTTGTCCACAGCGGCGGGGGGTTTGCACCCGAGTGTACACGACAACGCCCAAAAAGCCCAACTCGGCCCTGAGAAAAGTGGCTCGCGTTCGCCTCACTTCCGGCTTTGAGGTCACTGCCTACATTCCTGGCATCGGCCACAACCTGCAGGAGCACTCTGTGGTCATGATTCGCGGTGGGCGGGTTAAGGATTTGCCCGGCGTGCGTTACCACATTATCCGGGGCACCCTCGACGCTGCAGGGGTCAAAGACCGCAAGCAAGGCCGCTCCAAATACGGGGCGAAACGGCCCAAGCCGGGCCAAGCTCCAGCCGCCGCTGGCAAGAAAAAATAGCTTTGCCCTCACCCTCAACCCTCCATATCCCACTCGTCATCTTTCTTTCTGCCATCCCCATCTGAACAAGCAACCCAGCTCCTATGTCTCGCCGCAACCGTGCCCCTCGTCGTGATGTGCCCCCGGATCCCAAGTATGGGAGCCGTCTGGTTACCATGCTGATCCGCAAGTTGATGATGAGGGGTAAGGCATCCCTGGCTGCCAGGATCCTCTATGAAGCTCTGGACATTGTGCGGGAGCGCACTGGCCAAGACCCACTGCCCTTGCTGGAAAATGCTGTTCGCAACGCCACCCCACTGGTGGAGGTGAAAGCCCGCCGGGTGGGCGGAGCCACTTATCAGGTGCCTGTGGAGGTGAGAGGAGAACGGGGCACTTCCCTAGCGCTGCGCTGGTTGGTGACCTTTTCGCGCACTCGTCCAGGTCGCACCATGGCCGCCAAGTTGGCCAATGAGCTGATCGATGCAGCCAACGAAACCGGCAGCGCCATTCGACGGCGGGAAGAGGTGCATCGCATGGCCGAGGCCAACAAGGCCTTTGCCCACTACCGCTACTGAACTAGCCTGGCGGAGCAGTGGAGACTTTTGGGATCCCTGTTCTGCCCAGCCCGAGTTCCAGCGAGGTGGAGAAAAATCGGCAAAAAAGATTAGAATTGTAAAGGATTTTTTAGTTTGCCCAAGTCGCAGGGCGACGAGGATTGGGAGGTTGACGTGGCACGCACAGTTCCCCTAGAACGAGTCCGAAACATCGGCATCGCGGCTCACATCGATGCTGGCAAGACCACGACCACAGAGCGGATTCTCTTCTACTCCGGTCTGGTGCACAAAATTGGCGAAGTTCACGACGGAACTGCGGTCACCGATTGGATGGCCCAGGAGCGGGAGCGGGGCATCACCATCACCGCTGCGGCCATCACCACCCGTTGGACTAAGCGGGATCCCGCAAATCCTTCCCAGCCCCTCTCCGGCGCACCGGAGTACACCATCAACATCATCGATACTCCTGGGCACGTCGATTTCACCATTGAAGTTGAGCGCTCCATGCGGGTGCTGGATGGGGTGATCGCCGTCTTTGACTCGGTGGGCGGCGTGCAGCCTCAGTCTGAGACCGTCTGGCGGCAAGCCAATCGTTACAATGTGCCCCGCATTGCCTTCGTCAACAAAATGGATCGCATGGGGGCCAATTTCCTCAAGGTTTACAACCAGATCCGGGAGCGCCTCAAGGCCAATGCTGTGCCCATCCAACTGCCCATCGGTGCCGAAGACGGGTTTTGCGGCATTGTTGACTTGGTGCGGATGCAAGCCCGCATTTATATGGATGAGATCGGCAAAGACATTCGTCCGGCCCCCATCCCTGAGGAGATGAAAGATCTCGTGGCAGAGTATCGGGCCAAGCTGGTGGAAGCAGTGGCCGAGACGGACGAAGCTCTGATGGAAAAGTACTTCGCCGAAGAAGATCTGAGCGAAGCCGACTTGATGGCGGGTCTGCGCAAAGGCACGATCAGCGGCCAAATTGTGCCCATGCTGTGTGGCTCTGCCTTCAAGAACAAGGGAGTCCAGATGCTGCTGGATGCGGTGGTGGATTACCTGCCCTCGCCTGTGGATATTCCGGCCATCAAGGGGGTGCTGCCAGATGGCTCAGAAGTGTCCCGCCGTGCCAGCGACGATGAGCCCTTCTCCGCCCTGGCCTTCAAGTTGATGAGTGATAAGTACGGGGATCTCACCTTTATTCGCGTCTACTCGGGGGTGTTGACCAAAGGTACTTATGTGCTCAACTCCACCAAGAACAAGAAGGAGCGAATTTCGCGGTTGGTGGTGCTGAAGGCCGATGAACGCTTGGACGTGGATGAGCTGCGGGCAGGAGATCTGGGAGCTGTGGTGGGCCTCAAGGACACCACCACCGGAGACACCCTCTGCGACGAAAATGCGCCGGTGATCCTGGAGTCTCTGTTTATCCCAGAGCCGGTGATCTCAGTAGCGGTAGAACCCAAAACCAAAGCCGATATCGATAAGCTCTCCAAGGCCCTGCAGGCCCTGGCCAAGGAGGATCCCACCTTCCGCGTGTCTGTGGATCCCGAGACCAATCAAACCATCATCTCTGGGATGGGCGAGCTGCACCTGGAGATCTTGGTGGATCGGATGCTGCGGGAGTTCAACGTAGAAGCCAATGTTGGCAACCCACAGGTGGCCTACCGCGAAACCATTCGCAAGCCGGTCAGCCGCGTGGAAGGCAAGTTTGTTCGCCAGAGCGGTGGCCGCGGCCAGTACGGCCATGTGGTTATCGACCTAGAGCCGGCGGAGCCGGGTACAGGGTTTGAGTTCGTTTCCAAAATTGTGGGTGGCGTTGTGCCCAAGGAATACATTGGGCCGGCTGAGCAAGGGATCCGAGAAGCCTGCGAATCCGGTGTGCTGGCGGGCTATCCCCTGATTGACATCCGCGCCACCCTGGTGGATGGCTCCTACCACGAGGTGGACTCCAGCGAAATGGCCTTCAAGATCGCCGGTTCGATGGCTCTGAAGGAGGCTGCTCGCAGGGCAAGCCCTACCCTGCTGGAGCCGATGATGAAGGTCGAGGTGGAAGTCCCTGAAGCCTTTGTGGGGGATGTCATCGGGGACATCAACGCCCGCCGCGGCCAGATGGAGGGGATGAATACAGAAGGCGGCATTACCAAAGTCAATGCCAAAGTTCCCTTGGCGGAGATGTTTGGCTATGCCACCGACATTCGCTCCAAGACCCAGGGTCGAGGCACCTTCACGATGGAGTTCAGCCACTACGAGGAAGTTCCTCGCAGTATCGCCGAAGCCATCATTGCCAAAAACAAAGGAAATGAGTAGCTGACTGAAACCAAAAAGGAAGTGACGATTCATGGCACGCGCTAAGTTTGAACGCACCAAACCCCATGTCAACGTTGGCACCATCGGCCATGTTGACCACGGCAAGACCACCCTGACGGCTGCCATCACCACCACCTTGGCCGCTTTGGGCCAGGCCACAGCCAAGCGGTACGATGAAATCGACGCAGCGCCAGAGGAAAAAGCTCGCGGCATTACCATCAACACCGCCCACGTCGAGTATCAGACTGCCAACCGTCACTACGCCCACGTGGATTGTCCCGGCCACGCCGACTACGTGAAGAACATGATCACAGGCGCGGCTCAGATGGATGGGGCCATCTTGGTGGTGTCTGCAGCTGATGGTCCCATGCCCCAAACACGGGAGCACATCCTGTTGGCCCGTCAGGTAGGGGTGCCCAGCTTGGTGGTCTTCCTAAACAAAGAAGACATGGTGGATGATCCAGAGTTGCTGGAGTTGGTGGAGCTGGAAGTGCGGGAGCTCCTCTCCAAATACGACTTCCCCGGCGACGACATCCCCATCATTAGAGGATCGGCGCTGAAAGCTCTGGAACGGATGACTGCCAACCCCAAAACCCAGCGGGGCGAAGATCCTTGGGTGGACAAAATCTATGAGCTGATGGATGCGGTAGACTCCTACATTCCCACGCCGGAGCGGGATGTGGACAAGCCCTTCCTGATGGCTGTGGAGGATGTCTTCTCGATTACTGGTCGGGGCACGGTGGCCACGGGCCGGATCGAGCGGGGCCGCATCAAAGTGGGCGAAACGGTGGAATTGGTGGGCCTGCGGGAAACTCGCTCCACCACCGTTACCGGCCTGGAGATGTTCCAGAAAACCCTCGACGAAGGGATTGCCGGCGACAACGTTGGTGTGCTGTTGCGGGGCATTCAGAAGAACGAAGTGGAGCGCGGCATGGTGCTGGCCAAGCCCAAGACCATTACTCCTCACACCAGCTTCGAGTCTGAGGTGTATGTCCTCAAGAAAGAAGAAGGAGGTCGCCACACGCCGTTCTTCGCCGGCTATCGTCCCCAATTCTACGTGCGCACCACCGATGTAACCGGCACCATCTCTTCCTTCACGGCTGATGACGGATCCCAGCCGGAGATGGTGATGCCCGGCGACCGCGTCAGGATGACGGTGGAGCTGATTCAGCCCATCGCCATCGAGCAGGGGATGCGCTTTGCCATTCGCGAGGGTGGCCGTACCGTCGGAGCGGGTGTTGTCTCCAAGATCCTGAAGTAAGCTGCTTTTTCTCGGCAGGGATTGAGTGCCGACGGCCCCAGACCAACTCAGTTGCGATAGTGGCGCGGAGCACTTTCCCTGCCAGCTTTTTTGAGTCCCCCTTTTTCTGGATTGCTCTCCGGCCATGCCTACCTTGACTCAACAGAAAATTCGTATCCGCCTGAAGGCTTACGATCATCGGCTGCTGGATACTTCCTGCGACAAAATCGTGGAGACGGCTCGTCGTACCGACGCCGTGCCGGTTGGCCCGATTCCTTTGCCTACTCGGCGCCGCATCTACTGTGTGCTGCGCTCCCCCCACACCGACAAGGACTCGCGGGAACATTTTGAAACCCGCACCCACCGGCGCATTATCGACATCTATTCCCCCTCTTCCAAAACCATCGATGCTCTCATGAAGCTGGATCTGCCGGCAGGGGTAGATATCGAGGTGAAGCTGTGATGGATCTGCAGGGATCCCCCGCTTTCGCAGTCATTTCGTAGAGCTTGGATGAGGGCAGCAGCGGGTGACAACATCGGTTGATCCGGTCGATCGCGATAGTGGTGCAGACCCCTCTCAGGGGTTGGCAACTCCAGGAGCGGCCCAATCCCCCATCCCGGTTTTGGTGGTGGGGGCCCTGGGCAAAATGGGGCGGGAGGTGGTGCGGGCCGTTGCCCAGACGCCCGACATGACCCTAGTGGGGGCAGTAGCCCGCTCGCAATTGGGCTTGGACATTGGCGAGGTGCTGGGCCTGGGATCCCTGGGGGTGGAGATTACCGACGACCTGCCGGGGCAGTTGCTGAGGTTGTCGCAGCGCAGCAGCCGCGGCGTGATGGTGGACTTTACCCATCCTCGGTCGGCCTTTGAACATGTTCGCTCGGCCATTGCCTTTGGCGTACGCCCGGTGGTGGGGACGACGGGCCTGACGCCGGAGCAGGTGGAGCGGCTGCGGGATCTGGCGGACAAGTCGGGTGTGGGCTGTTTGATCGCGCCCAATTTCGCCATCGGCATGATTTTGCTGCAGCAGATGGCCCTGCAGGCGGCCCAGTATTTTGACCACGTTGAGATCATCGAGCTGCACCACAACCGCAAAGCGGATGCCCCCAGCGGCACGGCTCTACAGACGGCACAACGGCTGGGACAATTGGGCAAAACCTTTAACCCGCCCGTTCGCGACAGCGGGACGGAGTCCTCAGTGGAAGAAAAAGAGCTGATCCCCGGTGCGCGGGGAGGGATCCCCGGCCCCAACATCCCCATTCACAGCGTTCGTCTGCCGGGGTTGATTGCCCACCAGGAGGTCATCTTTGGTGGGATGGGGCAAACCCTCACGTTGAGACACGACACCACGGATCGGATAGCTTTTATGCCGGGAGTGATCCTGGGGATCCGCAAGGTGCTGCAGCTTCAAGGTTTGGTCTACGGGCTGGAGCAGGTCTTGAGCTAGTGGGTCAGGGGAGGGATCCCGGCCTCATCCAGGATGCGGGGGATGAGGTGCTCGGCTTTGACGGCCATCAGATGCACCCCGTGGCAGATTTGGCGGGCCTGCCGCACCTGTTCGGCGGCAATGCGGATCCCTTCTTCGAGGGGGTGGGCGGCGTTGGCCAGCCGCCGGATGATCCCGTCTGGGATCTTCACTCCTGGCAGGTTGCGGTTGATAAACTCGGCATTTTTGGCCGACTTGAGCAAAAAGATGCCGGCCAAAATGGGCTTGCCGGCGGGACGGCCCAACTTATCCATGAAGCGCTCCAGTTGCTCAAAGTCGGTAACCATCTGGCTTTGGAAAAATTGGGCCCCGTTTTCCAGCTTGCGGTGGAAGCGCCGCTCCAGGCCGGAAAAGCTGCCCGATTGGGGTTCTACTGCTGCCCCCGGCAACAGATGCGTGCCCCCATCCGGGAGAGGTTTGCCGTTGCAATCGAGGCCATTGTTCAGCCGTTGGATAAGCTGCAGCAAGCGCACCGACTCCAGATCGAATACGGGGCGGGCATCGGGGCAATCGCCGATGTGGATGGGATCCCCGGTGAGGGCCAACACATTGCGCAGGCCGAGAGCTGAGGCCCCCAACAGATCCCCCTGGAGGGCCAGGCGGTTGCGATCTCGACAGGCCAACTGCAGGATCGGTTCAACACCCGCCTGATGCAACAGCACCGAGGCCGCCAACGGGCTCATGCGGGCCATGGCTCGGTTGGAGTCCGTGATGTTGATGGCATGCACCCGCCCCTTGAGCTGCTGGGCCAAAGACAGCAGGGTGCTGGTGTCGGATCCCTTGGGGGGGGTAATCTCGGCGGTGAGCAGAAATTCCCCCCGCTGGATGGCCTGGGCGAAGCGGGACAGGGGAGGTGATGAGGGGATCAGGGCCACAATTCCTGAAGGAAAGGTAAAACGGCTGGCTTATTATCGACTTTTCCGGGAGGTTTTTCCAGACAGGGCGCCCTTTCTCAGAGCTTGGGCGAGGGAAGGGGGCTGGGCGGGGGCTGCACCCGCATTTCCCCCAGCCATATCTGGGGATCCCCCTGTTGCAGATGCTGCCGCCAATCTTGTGCGGCTGCAGGAGGGATCCCGTCCGGGCTTAAAGTCCAGCTCCAGCCGATCACCTGAGGCCAGCGCTGCGCCTCCAGACCTTCCAGCAGCGGTTGAGAGGTTGCTGAGCCCGGAGCCGGCCCGCGGATCACCACAGGCACTTCCGGGTTGAGGGCCTCAAGGCGGCGGTACAGCGGTTCAAAAGCGGCGGGATCCCCCGTTACCTGTAGGCTCAGCCAGTCCATCCCAGGGAAGTTAGCCCAGGCGGACACGGCCTCTGCATCTTCTCCGTCCAGCTCCACCACCCAGAGCAAATTGGCCGGGGACTCCGTCCCGCTAACGCGAACAGAGCGCAGGGTTTGCATCAGGTGTTGGTA
>NZ_JANSIC010000068.1:9182-11936 GCF_047461955.1 Synechococcus sp. R55.7 | reverse complement strand
GCGGAAAACGGCAAAGCCGGTGGCGCTGCCCCGACAAAATGGCCCCTGGGATCCACCGCAAAGGCAACCCCCAGCTCGATGAAGACGGGTACTGGGCTATCCCTTTGGGCAGAGCGGATGAAGTTCAAAGCCGTTATTGTTGGAAAGATTATTCAAAGACTCCCCCTGGTTTGCGCCAGCCCTGGGTTAGGCTATTGCCATCCCGGGGGAGCAAGAAACACCGCTGCTCTGCCCCAAAGTCCGCGAGTTGAGTTAAGGAAGGTTGAGGTGAAGGGGAGACTGACCTGCCATTTCCCTGTGCTGCTATTGGCCCTGCCTCTGTGGGGATCCCCGACCTGGGCCGGAGAGTATTTCACCGAGGAAGTCACCAGCCCCAGCCTGGAGATCGTTCATGGCTGGCGGCAGGAGGTGTACGGCATTGGGGTTACCATCACCAACACCAGCCTCGGCTCCTTTCGGGTGCCCTTGGAAATTGATATGGAGGATCGGACTAGCTGTGAGCGGGCCGACTTGGTGCTGACCAACAATCGCATCATGCCGATGGGATCCTTCCAAGATTGCATTCTCAACATCTTTCCCTACCTGGATAAGTTCATCAACCAAGAAGTCGCCAGCATCCGAGTCACCCTAAAAGGGCCAGCTCCCCTCCTGGAAATTCCGGTAGAGGAGTCGGATCGACTGATTTTGGCCCAGGTGGCCAACCAATCGCGGGAAGCCTTTGTTTTCTTTCAGCAGGAGTTGGCCCGTGTTTTGGAGCTGCTGAGGCAGTCGGATCCCAAGCAAAGCGAGACGGCCCCACAGCCTGGCACCCCAGTTCCGACCGCCACTCCAGCCGAGTCTGCTGCCAGCCCAGGAGATTTTGTAATCGTGGGATCCATTCGGGAAGAACGAGTGGGGGCCGGTAGCCGCCTAAGCGTGGAAGCGATCAACCGCAGCACCCGCACGGTTCTCAACGCCCGTGCTCGTTTCACCTTCTATCGGGGAGAAGAAGTTGTCGATACGCGAGTGGCAGCATTTGAGCCCAGCGACGTGCCCCCCGGACAAAGGGCCTCCGCCAGTGTGCTGAAAACCGAGGCCAATTGGGATCGCGTCACGGTGACCTTCCAGTGGCAGTAGGGTTACTTCAGGGAGCCAAAGCGTTGCCGCGAATCAGGCTGCCCAGGGTTTTGACCGTGATCTTGAACTGCACCCAAGGGCTCATGGGCACTACCGTCTTGTAGAGGTAGCTGTCAAAGGTCATCCTCTGCACGTCCCGGTCGGCGCACATCTCCACAAAGGCTTCGCGGGTGGCATTGGAACGGTAGAACACCCGCTGCAGGATGTCCAAGACCTTGTAGGTCAGGCCGTACTGGCGATCCCAGCGCTTGAGATACAGTTTTAGATCCTCCTCTGTGGGAATGCGCTTGCCGCCGTTGGAGGTCTCGACAAGGGTCTCGGCACACATGCGGCCTGACTTGGCAGCAAAATAGATCCCTTCGCCGCTGGATTTGGTTACGTATCCCGCCGCATCTCCCACCAAAGCAGCACGGCCCACCACGCGGCGCGGGCGGGGATGCTCTGGGATCGGATGGGCTTCCACCTTGATCACCTGGCCTCCTCGAATCCGCTCGGCAGCACGGGCGCGGATCCCAGCTTGCAACTTTTGGATGTGGGCTTGGTTTGCCCTCATGGTGCCGGTGCCCACGGCTACATGGTTGGACTTGGGAAACACCCAGGCATAAAAGTCTGGAGAAACATCGTCCCCCACATACATTTCTGCCCGCTCTGCGTAGTAGGCCATTTTGTCGTCCGGGAGCCGGATGCGCTCCTGAAAGGCCAGCGCATAGTTGTAGTCGCCAGCACCAATGGCTTCTGCCACCTTGGAGTGGAACCCATCCGCCCCGATCACCACATCCACAGCCAAAGAACGCGGCACCCCTTGCCTCGATCCGTCGGAAAAATCGTTGTAGTGCAGGATGTAGGGATCCCGGCCATTCTGGGGGATTTCCAGATGCATTACCTTGCCGTTGATCAGCTCCGCCCCTTTTTGGTGGGCACGATTGCGCAAGAAGGCATCCAAGATCTCGCGGCGGCACATGCCGATGTACTCGTTTTCTTTTTCGAGGGCGATATCCACCTCATAGTTGGAAGGGGAGATCATCTTCATCTTGCGCACTTTGCGGTCGATGATCCCCTCGGGGAGGTCGAACTCGGAGACCATACAGAGGGGAATGGCGCCCCCGCAGGGCTTGGCGTTGTCCAGCTTCCGCTCAAACAAAAAGGTCTCGATTCCAGCTTGGGCCAGAACTTCGGCAGCAGAGGCTCCGGCTGGGCCGCCCCCCACAACAGCAACTCTCAGACTCAAGGTGCTCTCCTCGATGCAAGTGCAACTGGCTCATCAGACAGCAGGCATCCTACCACAGCTCCTCAGAAGCATTGCGGACCTTGACGAAGTGTTGCAGAGTGGAGGGCTCGCGCTCGCTGTGTTTCTACAAAAGGCCCCGCCGCATTTGATCCCAGAGGTTGAGATAGGACTCGGCTTCGGCTGAGCTCAAGGGGCGCCAGATCTCCGAGCGTTGCCAAGTGGAGATTTGCAAGTCGGCTCTGCGTTGCAGGCGTGGGGCAAGTTGAGCCAAATCCAGCGGCAAAACCGAAGGGATCCCGCTCAGATTGACCAAGCGGGGGGCAAATTCAGGATTCAAGACAAAATCAAGCCAGTCAGCCAACAGGGATCCGGAATCTGTCTGGGTTGATTCTGTGTGGGCATTGTCTTCG
>NZ_JANSIC010000068.1:2719-9082 GCF_047461955.1 Synechococcus sp. R55.7 | reverse complement strand
GTCTTCGACGTGGGGTCGCACCCAGACATCCCACCAGATGGCGGATCCGGAGGCCGGGATCACCACTGCCAGCTCAGGGTAGTTGGCTTGGGTGGCGTAGAGATCCTGCGACCAGCCCACGGCCACCCAGCTATCGGCCAAGCGTAAGATGGGCAGGTAGTCGGAAGAGGTGTAAGTTAAAACCTGGCGATGCAGGGATCCCAGCTCTTGACGTAATTCGACATCCTCAGGGTTGAGGGGATCGTTGTAGGAGCGGCCCATTTTCTTTAGGGTTAGCCCAATCACCTCCCGCGGATGATCCGGCAGAGTCAGTTTGCCGGCCAGCTCAGGCCGCCACAGATCCGCCCAGTCCCGAATGGGCTCCCTCACCCGATCCCGGCGGTAGGCAATGGCCGTTACCCCCCAGCGCCAGGGCACACCCCAAGTCTGCCCTCCCCGGCGTGCCGCAGCTTGCCAACGGGGATCCAGATTCTGCCATCGTTCTCCCAGCAGGCTTTCCGGTAGCGGATCCAGCCAACCGGCAGCAATGGCCCGATCCAATCCGTCGGCCCCCAACAAACTCAAAGCCGCCACCGGCAGCCGCCGCCGGAACCATCCCCCCGGATCCCACCAGGCCGGATCAGCCGGCTGAACACTTTGCCGGAGATAGGCCAACAACTGATCCCGACTATCCAACAGTTGCAGCCGAAAGCGGGCCTGAGTCCTGCGGCGAAACTCGTTGAGCAAACTGGCAGGGATCCCTTGCTTAAGCGCCACGACAAGAGGCAGGTGTGCATCCGGCCCCCCACATCCTGCCGCCATTAGCCCCAGCAGGATCCCCTGTAGAAGCTCACGTCGGCTCAGCCGTATCTCGCCCACGACAGTACCGCTCCACCAGAATGAGAGCCACCAGATCATCGTAAGCCTTGGCGGGCACCCGCATCCCCTTGGGCAACAGCCGCTCCCATCCCTGCGGTGGGTGAAAATCCCAGTAGCGCTGACGGGCCTCTTGGGAGCTGTGCCGCTCATCCACCAGGACAATCTGCTGCGGGGGGAGGATCGATTCCAGTTGAGACTTCCAGGCTTGGGCCGTCGTCTGATTGCCCAGGATCACTTGCTCCGCCTGAAACTGTTGCCGGAGCGTTTGTAGTCTAGACAGCGCTGCCGCGGAAGGGACCACCTCCCGGTGTAAAACCTTCAGCTCCGTTTGCGTAAACACCTGCACCACAGCAATGCCGCATTTGTCGCGCCCTGGGTCGAAACCGATCAGCACTCGTTGGCCCTTCAGTCTTGCCGGGTGGAGTGGATCCGTCATCCCTCAGGACGCCCCGCCTGCTGAGCCCCAGAAGAGCCGGGTTGACCGGAAGCTTCTGCCATCAGAAAACTCACCCGCAATGGCCCCGCTGTGTAGATGTCGGTGTCGGCAACTAGCTTCACATCCAGAGGGGTGGTGCTCTGGCGGAGATGCTGCACAACCTCCAGAAACTTGACCTGGGAGAACTCCCCCACAGTGCCGGTGATGGGATCCGAGAGAAGCCCCTCCTCTTGCGAGCGCTGATTGGCCTGGTTCAGCAGCCCCAGCAGTTGCTGTTGGATCTGATTTTCGCTCAAACCCGGTTGAATCACCCCGTGGGCCAGCACGGATCCCTTGGCGAAAATCCGCTGGTTGGGGTAAATCTGCACGAGCACAGGCACAGGCTCCCCCTTGAGCCGGTTGGTAACAGAGAGAATGCGCACCGCCCAGCTACCGGGCTCTTGCAACTTCTCCAAGGCTTGATCGGCATCCTCGCGGCGGATCAAGATCGCGTTTTCCAGAGGGGGCATGGGCTGGGATCCAAGGGCAAGGGCCCGCTGTTCCGCCTGGGCCAAAAGGTGCTCAAACTGCCGCCGGATCGCCTCTGGTTTTGCCCCTCTTGGAGCCTCCACAACTCCTGTTGCCAAAACTTCCCCCGCCAAGATGGCCAGTTCCCCCCGCCGCAGCCGCACCGCCAATTGGTTGAGCTGCTCGATCTCCTGCTCAAGCTGGTTTTTCTGGTTCTCCAGTTGGGTTAAGGCCGCCTGCACCACATCCAGGGAGCGCTCCAGCTGATCCCGATCCAGTTGCAGGGCTTGTTTTTGCGACTCCAGGGTAGCGATCACCTGGCGAGCCGACTCCACCTCTGCCTTCACTGCCTCCAACTCGGCATGGGCTCGATCCAAACTGGGCTGCACCTTGGCCAGTTGCTCGTTGGCTGCCGCCAGCTTGGCCTCCGCCTCCTGCCGCTCCTGCAGCGCCACTGCCAGCTGATCGCGCACTTCGCTCAGGCGGGTTTGGGCTGCCGACTGCTGGGTGCGAAATTGATCCAGATCCACCTTGAGGTGGTCTCGCTCAACCCTGAGAGCGGCATTTTCCGCTTCCAAGAGGGCTTTTTGGCGGTTGAGGGCCCGCAGCTCTTGCTCCGCCTGGGCAATTTGGTTGGTGTAGCTGAACAGGGCCTCCGACAGAGAGCGGTTGAGGAGCAGCAGTGTGCCCAAAGTCAGGGCGGAGATGCTCACGCCGGTCACCACGGCCACCAGAATGGCGGTATGGCGGGGGCGCAGGTTAAACCAGGTAAGGCGCTTTTTGCCAATGCGGTAGCCCACCCGATCCCCAACAACGGCAATCAGGCCACTGACAACCAACATGTAGAGGATCAGCAGTACGCCTTGCATATTCCCGGATCCCTGCCATGGAAATCTTAGCAAGGTTGCCCTGAGGATTTTGCAAGTTGCTGGGAGATAGATTTCGGCGCTGTTTTGTAGGGATTTTTGGGGGTTCTAATCCGCGTAGAGGAGCCGCTCCACCGCCGCCACAATATCTGCAGGTTGCACGATGGTGGCCGCCTCCAGCGTGCCGTTGTAGGGGGTGGGAATGTCCTGCGAAGCCAAACGCATCACCGGCGCATCCAGCTCATCGAACAGTTCTTCCATGATGCGAGCTGTCAGTTCCGCCCCAATGCCACCCGATTTCATGTCTTCCTCAACAATGATCACCCGATGGGTTTTGCGCACCGAAGCGGCAATGGTTCCCATATCTAAAGGTTTCAGCGAGATTAAATCGATCACCTCAGGGTCGATCTCCTGCTGCACCAAAGTGTCCACGGCCTTGAGCACGTGGTAGCGCATGCGGGAGTAGGTGAGCAGGGTAACATCGGAGCCGGATCGGACGATTTCGGCTTTGTCCAGAGGCAAAAGGTATTCCTCTTCTGGCAGATCTTCTTTCAAGTTGTACAGGAGCACATGCTCGAAAAAGAGAACGGGGTTGTCGTCGCGGATGGCGGACTTGAGCAAGCCCTTGGCATTATAGGGAGTTGAACAGGCCACGATCTTAAGCCCGGGCACCGCTTGGAAGTAGGCCTCTAGCCGCTGCGAGTGTTCTGCTCCCAACTGACGACCCACCCCGCCCGGCCCGCGGATGACCATCGGGATCTTGAAATTGCCCCCGGAAGTGTAGCGCAGCATACCGGCATTGTTGGCAATTTGGTTGAAGGCCAGCAGCAGAAAGCCCATGTTCATCCCTTCCACCACCGGGCGCAAGCCGGTCATGGCTGCCCCGATGGCCAGGCCGGTGAAGCTGTTCTCGCAAATGGGGGTATCCAGCAGGCGCATCTCCCCGTACTTGCGATACAGGTCTTTGGTGACTTTGTAGGAGCCGCCGTAATGGCCGACATCTTCTCCCAAAACAAATACGTTGGGATCCCGGGCCATTTCTTCGTCGAGGGCAGCACGCAAGGCGTTGTAAAGGAATGTCTCGGCCATAGAGGTTCAATATCGCTAAACCCTCATTAAACCATTTTGCCGGCATGGATCCCCTTGCAGCTGACTTGATAGGCTGAGCTCAGAATTCTTGCTCAAAGGGATGGCGACCTTCCCCACAGCTTTCCTCAGCACTCTCTTTCCCCTGGAACATGGGGATCGTCCGTCTTCTCAAGAAAAGACACCATGAGCATTCCACGGCCCAAACTGGCGCTGACCTTGGGGGATCCCGCGGGAATTGGGCCGGAAATTGTGCTCAAGGCGCTGGCGGATCCTGAGGTGCAGTCTTGCGCCCACATCACGGTTGTAGGGGATCGGCAGGTTCTAGAAGCCACCTATCGCCTGCTGAGAGATCGGTCGCCGGCTCCATTGGCCCATCCGGCAGGGATCCCGATGCTGGAATGCGACACAGGCTTTCGGTTACAGCCTGGCTGTATTGGTCAAGGGGATGCTGACAGTGGTGGGGTCAGTTTTGTTTACCTGAAAACGGCGGTCGAACAGACGCTGCGGGGCGAGTTTCAGGGGATCGTGACAGCGCCCATCGCCAAGTATCTCTGGCATCGAGCCGGCCATCGGTTCCCTGGTCAAACAGAAGTTTTGGCCCAGCTGAGTCGGTCTGAGCACTACGGGATGATGTTTGTTGCCCGTTCCCCCCACAGCGGTTGGCAGATGCGGGTTTTGCTGGCCACCACCCATATTCCCCTCGGCCAAGTGCCCACCGTGCTGACCCCAGAGCGGGTGCGGACAAAGCTGAATGTGCTGGTGGGATCCCTGCGCCACACCTTTGGGATCCGGGATCCTGTGATTGCAGTAGCCGGCCTGAATCCCCATGCCGGCGAACAGGGGCAACTGGGATCGGAGGAAAAAGAATGGCTGACCGAGCTGCTGCGCACCTATGCCCACGCCCAAATTTGGGGGCCGCTTCCCCCCGACACCATGTGGCTGGCTCCCGCGCAAGCCTGGCATGGCCAGGGATCCCCAACTGTGGCAGATGCCTACTTGGCTCTCTATCATGATCAAGGTTTGATCCCGGTGAAGATGCTGGCTTTTGACCGGGCGGTTAACCTGACAATTGGGTTGCCTTTTGTTCGCACCTCTCCCGATCATGGCACCGCCTTCGACATTGCCGGCCAAGGGGTGGCCCGATGCGAGAGCCTCAAGCAGGCGATCCTGCTGGCGGCAGAACTGCTGGGCAAAAACCCCTCCTGAGGGAAACCATGCCTGTGCCCGGCCATCTGAAGCTGTCTCCCGCCTCTGGGGGGTGATTTGATGGGAGTTGCTGGCATCACCTCAACCGGAATGCTTTACCGTCGCTTTGGGCGCACCCAACAGCTGGTCTCGGTTTTTTCTCTGGGCAGCATGCGCTTGGTCAATGTGCCCAGGGATCAAGCTCAGGCAACCGTTGAGGCAGCCCTAGCCGCAGGGATCAACCACATCGAAACGGCTCAGGCTTATGGCCATGCCGAGGTGCTCTTGGGCGAGATTTTGCAAACCCTGCCCTTTTCACGCCATCAGTTGATTCTGACCAGCAAACTCACTCCCACAGATGGGTTGCGAGAGCGGCTTCAGGGATCCCTGCGCCGTCTGCGGGTGGATTACTTGGATCAATTTGCCTTTCATGGCATCAACCTGCCGGAACACCTGGAGTGGGTGCTGCAGAAAGGGCTGCCGATTCTCCAGCAGATGCAGCAAGAAGGCTGGGTGCGCCACATTGGGTTTTCCACCCATGGATCCCTGGAGTTAATTTTGCAGGCCATCCAGACAGGATGCTTTGACTTTGTTAATTTGCACTATCACTTTTTCCAACAGCGCAATGCACCGGCCCTAGAAGCGGCTGCCCAGCAAGATATGGGCGTGTTCATCATTTCTCCTGCCGATAAAGGGGGAATGCTCTATCGCCCGCCCCAACACCTGCAGGAGTGCTGTGCACCTTTCAGCCCCTTGGAGTTTGCCTATCGTTTTTTGCTGGCGGATCCCCGTGTTCACACCCTCAGCCTGGGCATCACTCATCCTGAGGAGCTACAGGTGGCCTTGTCGGCTTTACAGGATCCCGACCGTTGGTGGGTGGATGGCCCTCAGATTCAGGAGCGGTTGCGCCAAGCCGAGCAGGAACGCTTGGGATCCAGCCGCTGCACCCAGTGCTACGCCTGCCTGCCCTGCCCAGAAGGGATCCACATTCCTGAAGTGCTGCGTTTGCGCAACTTGGCCATTGCCCACGAAATGACGGAGTTTGCTCGGTACCGCTACAACATGTTCGGCCAAGCTGGGCATTGGTTTCCGGGGTCACTTGCCGACCGCTGTACCGAATGCGGTGACTGCTTACCCCGCTGCCCAGAACATCTGCCTATCCCGGAGTTGCTGGCCGAAGCCCACCAGTTGCTGCATCGCTCTCCAATCCGGCGGCTCTGGGAATAACCATTCCACCTATCCTATTTGGCTGAGCTTAACTTCACTTATAATCGGATGGAGTTTATCGATTGCATCACAAGGCGAGGCATCGGAGTGAATAGTCAGAGCCAAGACCGCTTAGACCGGGTGGAACAACTGCTGGCTTGGACGGCTGAACAGACTGCTGCCAACAGCCGAGAAATCCGGGAGCTCTGCCAATCC
>NZ_JANSIC010000068.1:0-2619 GCF_047461955.1 Synechococcus sp. R55.7 | reverse complement strand
AGGAGCTGCGTCAGTCCATCCAAGAAAGCCGCGCCGAATTTGCTGAACAAGCTGCTGCTCAGGCTCAAAGCTTGCGAGAGCTACAGCAAGTTGTCAGCGAGACCCGCTCTGACTTAGCTCACCTTGCCGAGTGGGCAGAGGAAGTGACTCAAGCTCTGGTTACCCTCACCGCCCTACAACGAGAGCACGAACGCGCCATTCAGGCCATCAACCAACGGCAGGCGGAAACGGATCAGAGGTTCAACGTTCTCCTTGAAGAAGTGCGCTACCTGATTCGCCGGCAAGGCTCTGACGGAAATCCTCCCCCCTCGTTGCCCTGAGCACTGGGATCCCTTTAAGAACTGCAAGGACAGCCCTAATCTTCATCCACTTCCCACTCCAACAGGTGTGCATAGGGAGCCACTAAGTGGGGAGCATAAAAGGCAACGGCTCGAAGGGCATGCCAGTCTTCCAAGCAGCCAAAGACGGTCGGATACTCATTGCGCTCCAACCGCTCTGCAATTGCCGCCACATCAGCTTCAGTAAACTGGCGGGGATCCATCTCCTTGGTAGGGGCCTCCACTTTGGACTTGGATCGGGCAGACATAGGCAGCCTGAACACGCTACAAGCCGATCTTAGCCTCTTCCTTTTTGCCCGGCCGACTTTGAAAAAACTTGACACACTCCCCACCTCAATCGCTTGCTTCTTGCGCAGTTGTGAGGACGGGGCCTCAGACTTAACTTTTGGGCAAGCCGGGCCGTGGGCTCCCAAACTCTGAAAAGGGATCCCCATTCCTCCAGTTTCGTGGCAAGGTGAGGACAGATACCGCATCGGAGGCTGCTATGGAGAGCAAGATCCCCGCCCGCGATGTCCAAGTTGCCCTTATCGGCCCGTCCACGTTGGTTCTCCGCTCCCGCACCTGGGATCGCCTGAAGTTTGAGCTGGAATACGCTCGGCAACGGGGCACCACTGCCAATAGCTACCTCATCCAGGCCCGCCAAACCCTTCTCATCGATCCTCCGGGGGAATCGTTCACCAGCATCTTTTTAGAAGAGCTGGCCCAACACCAGTACCTGCAGCGGTTGGACTTTATTTTGCTCAGCCACGTCAACTTTAACCGCATTGCCACTCTCAAGGCCCTATTGCCTCTGGCTCCCTATGCGATGGTGCTCTGCTCCAAACCGGGATCCATTACGCTACGGGCCGCCTTTGAAGAGATGGATCCCTTGCCCCGCAGTCGCGACGAAGAGGAAGCCGCCGATCTGGGCATTTTCTACAATGGCGACCAGTCTTTCCGTTTGCGGGTCATCCGAGATGGGGATCGCCTGGATTTGGGAGAAGGGCATGAGTTGCACTTTCGCACCGTGCCCACACCCCGCCACCCCGATGCCCTCTGTGCCTACGATCCGGCTACCGGGATCCTCTACACCGATAAGTTGTTCGGTGCCCATGTGTGCGATGAGCAGGTGTTTGACGAACATTGGCGGCAGCTCAGCGAAGACCGCCGCTACTACTTCGACTGTTTGCACCGCAACCAATTGCCCCAGGTGAAGGCAGCCCTGGCCAAGTTGGAAGAATTTCCCGCCCAAATCTATGCCCCTGCCCACGGCCCCTTGGTGCGCCACAGCCTGCGGCGGTTGCGGTTGGACTACCACACTTGGTGCGAGGAGGATCCCGGCGAGCAGCGGGTAGCTCTTCTGTACACTTCCGCTTACGGGAATACAGGTTTGATGGCCATGGCCATAGCCCAAGGGTTGGAGCGAGCCGGCGTTAAGGTGGAGCGGATCAACTGCGAATGGGCCACTCCGGAGGAGATCGCCCAAGCTCTGGAGCGCTGCCAAGGGTTTGTTGTCGGATCCCCGACTTTGGCCGGCCATCCTCCTGTGCAGATCCAAACCGCCCTTGGCATCATCCTTTCTTCAGTTCCCACCACCCGATTGGCCGGGGTTTTCGGCTCCTACGGCTGGAGCGGAGAAGCGGTGGATCTCATCGAGAGTAAGTTGCTCAATGCCGGCTTTTCCTTGGGGTTTGAGACGATCCGCGCCAAGTTTAAGCCCACCCCTGAAATCCTGGAAGCCTGTCAAGAGGCGGGATCCCAGTTTGCTCAGGCCCTGCGCAAAGCCAAACGAGCCCGCGCCCCTCGCCAAACCAGCAGCGAAACTCAGGCGGATCGGGTTGGGCAAGCCCTGAGCCGGGTGGTGGGATCCCTGTGTGTAGTCACCGCCCTGCAAGGAGAGACCCGCCGCGGCTTCCTCACCTGGTCGGTGGCCCAGGCCAGCTTCAATCCGCCGGGGCTAACTCTATCGGTGAGCAAGGACCAAGAAGCCGAA
The DNA here is from genome assembly GCF_047461955.1 of Synechococcus sp. R55.7. Lineage (NCBI taxonomy): Bacteria > Bacillati > Cyanobacteriota > Cyanophyceae > Synechococcales > Synechococcaceae > Synechococcus > Synechococcus sp. R55.7. The sequence goes on along the minus strand of NZ_JANSIC010000068.1, from coordinate 309 downwards.
CTGCTGACCTATCCCCAGGCCCCCTTTGTGCTTAACATCTTGCGGGAAGGCAAAGGTAGCAATTTGCAACGGCACTTTCAGCGGCCCCAGCGCCCTGGAGAAGATCGGTTTGCCGGCTTGGCCACGGCCACTGCCGAAAATGGCTGCCCCATTTTGTTGGATGCCTTAGCTTACCTGGAGTGCCGTGTGAAAACTTGGATGGACTGCGGGGATCGCTACCTGGTCTATGCCGAGGTGGAACGGGGCAAGGTGCTGGATCCCACGGGGGTTACGGCCATGCGGCGGGGGTAGTGTATTGGAGAACAAAGA
>NZ_JANSIC010000067.1:7445-11947 GCF_047461955.1 Synechococcus sp. R55.7 | reverse complement strand
AGTTTTGACGCTGTGGCCCACTCGGCCAGGTGATAGAACAGAGTCAAACCCAACAGCATTTGGGAGGTTTGTTGTCATGGCTACGTTGCAACCCAAAGTGACCCACCAGCTTTTGGCGGCCTTAGCCCTGTTTGCCTGTCTGGGCTTGTTGCCTGCTTGTGGCGAGAGCAGCAGCAGCACCGTCAGCCCCCCCAGCATCACCCCCACCCCCACCGGCTCATAATTCGGCTGGTTTTTGCATGCCCTTGCAGCGGTTGCCCAAGTTGGTTCAGCCTTGGGCTTTGAGGATCGCGGGGATCTTTTGTCTTTGTCTGCTGGCGGCCTGTGGAGGATCCCCTACCTCGATGGAGCCACCGCGGGCAGGGGAAGTGCCGATTGCCAGCTTCCTGTGCCGGTTGGATCGCCAGACCCGCAGCTTCACGGGGCCTATTTACGCCGAACAGCCCCAGGTTGCTACCTGCAACCCCGGTCGCCTTACGCCTGCAGCAGCCCAAAAGATGATGGATCGGCTGAATTTTCTACGGCTGTTGCACCAGTTACCGCCGGTGAAGCTCAATCCTCAGTTCCTAGAAGCCGCCCAGCAAGCGGCCTTGATGCAGGTAGCCAATGGTACTCTCAGCCACCAGCCGCCCCCTTCTTGGCGCTGCTTTACCCCTGCTGGGGAGGCGGGATCCCGCTTCAGCAACCTGGCGGTTGGGCCCATCCTAGAGCTGAACGGCCCCGATCCAGGCCGGGTGTTGGCGCGGCAGGTGGACATCTATTTTGCCGAGCCAGGTCGAGAAAACTTTGTGGATGTGGGGCATCGCCGCTGGAACCTGTATCCTCAGTACGCCCAGGGGGCCTACGGCATTGTCTTTGACCCACGGGCTGGACGGGTGACCCAGGCCAACGCCAACTGGATCTTCGGTTTTGACGAGTCCGTGCGGGATCCGGAGTTCATCGCCTTCCCGGAGAAAGACGGCTACCTCTACCGCCTAGAAGGGTTTTCCGGCCAGCCCCTGTCTGCCTACCGCTGGTCTTTCTCGGTGCCCAGCCGTGGCGGCAAGGCTGATCTCAGCCAAGCCCAAGTCCGCATCACCGATGCCCTCAGCGGCGAGCCGGTGCCTGTTGGAGATCTCCGCGTGGGGGATCCCGCCTTTGGCCTGGAAACTTTGACCTACTCTGTGGGTTCGATCCAGCCCAATCGCAACTACACCTTTGAAATTAGCGGCATCCGTCTCAACGGTGGCCCCCCCCGCACCTATCGCTACACCACTGCCCTCTACGACTGCGATCCCCAAACTTCCCAACGGCCCGCACCCCTCACCGAAGGGCTGGGGATCCCGCCCCGTCTGCTCTGGCAGATGGAGCCTTTCAACTCTTTCAACCCTCTCAACTAGCTTTTCCTCACCCCCAGCCCCTTTCCCAAAGGGGAGAGGGGAGTCTGCTGCTCCTAGAAGCCTGACCTTATGCACAAATTGCAATCAGAAGGTGACAAAATAGCATAACTTGTTACAAAGTGTAACGGCCAATACCAAAGTTAACGGTTCGTCATCGCTAGGGTAGCCAGTGTTCACCCCACGGCAGCGATCATGGCGAACCAATTTGAACGCCTCAAAAGCGAAAAGGATGGGCTGGCGGTCAAGGCCGAGCTGGAGGCGTTTGCCCGGATGGGTTGGGAGAACATTCCTGAAGACGACCGGGATCACCGCCTCAAGTGGCTGGGGATCTTCTTTCGCAAGCGCACCCCAGGTCAGTTCATGCTGCGGCTGCGCCTGCCCAATGGGATCCTAACCAGCGGCCAAATGCGGATGTTGGGCGCAATCATCCACCCCTATGGAGAACAGGGCGTAGCCGACATCACCACCCGGCAGAACCTGCAACTGCGGGGCATCCCCATCGAGGAAATGCCCCAGATCCTGGGCTACCTGAAAGAGGTAGGCCTGACCAGCATCCAGTCGGGCATGGACAACGTGCGCAACATCACGGGATCCCCTCTGGCCGGTATTGACCCGGACGAGCTGATCGACGTGCGCGGCCTCACTCGCAAGGTGCAGGACATGGTCACCAACAACGGCGAGGGCAACCCTTCCTTCAGCAACCTGCCGCGCAAGTTCAACATCGCCATCTGCGGTTGTCGCGACAACTCGGTGCATGCCGAGATCAACGACCTGGCCTTTGTGCCCGCCTTCAAAAATGGCCGCCTGGGCTTCAACGTCCTGGTGGGCGGCTTTTTCTCTGCTCGCCGCTGCGCCGAGGCAATTGGCCTAGATGTCTGGGTGGATCCCCGCGATGTAGTTCCTCTGTGCGAGGCGGTGCTGCTGGTCTACCGGGATCACGGCCTGCGGGCCAACCGGCAAAAGGCGCGGTTGATGTGGCTCATTGACGAGTGGGGCCTAGAGAAGTTCCGGGCGGCTGTGGAGCGCCAGACGGGCCACCCTCTGCTCAGGGCAGCGGAAAAAGATGAGGTGGTCTGGCACAAGCGGGATCTGCTGGGGGTGCATGCCCAGAAGCAGCCGGGCCTCAACTTTGTCGGCCTGCATGTGCCGGTGGGGCGGCTCAACGCCCTGGAGATGATGGAGCTGGCCCGCTTGGCGGAGGTGTACGGCTCCGGAGAGCTGCGGCTGACGGTGGAGCAGAACGTGCTCATCCCCAATGTGCCCGACTCCCGAGTGGCTTCCTTGTTAAAAGAGCCGCTGTTGAAGAAGTTCTCCCCCAACCCAGGGCCCTTGCAGCGGGGGTTGGTGTCCTGTACGGGCAACCAGTTCTGCAACTTTGCCCTTATCGAGACCAAAAACCGGGCTGTGGCCTTGATGGAGGAGCTGGAGGCGGAGCTGGAGATCCCCCAAACGGTGCGCATCCACTGGACGGGCTGCCCCAACTCCTGCGGCCAACCCCAAGTAGCCGATATCGGCCTTATGGGCACCACTGCTCGCAAGGACGGCAGGGTGGTGGAGGCCGTGGACATCTACATGGGGGGAGAGGTGGGCAAAGACGCCAAGCTGGGCGAATGCGTGCGCAAAGGGATCCCTTGCGAAGACCTCAAGCCGGTCTTGGTGGAGTTACTCAGGGAGCACTTTGGGGCCAAGCCGCGTCAGCATCCGTCCGCCGCCCAGGCTTCTGTTTTGGTAACCCGCTAGCGGTTCTGTTGCCGTCCTGAAAGTTTTTCTTTCTTCGTCGTTGTAAATCTTGGAGGTTTCGATGTCTAAGCTGTTCAGCACTTCCTCTCCCGTCTCCCGTCGGCAATTTTTGGCCGGGGTGGCTGCTCTCACGGCTGGGGCGGCCACGGCTGGGATCCCGCGCGCCCAATCGCAATCCTTGGGCAAAGGCTACTGGGTGGCGCAGGCCGATACTCCCGAAACCACCAGCGCCAAGCTGGGGTTCATCGCTCTAACCGACGCGGCCCCCCTGATCATCGCCAAAGAAAAGGGGTTCTTTGACAAGTACGGCATGAAGGACGTAGAGGTGGTCAAGCAGGCCTCTTGGGGCACCACCCGCGACAACTTGGTGCTGGGATCCGCCGCCGGCGGCATCGATGGGGCACACATCCTCACCCCCATGCCCTACCTCATCACCACCGGCAAAGTTACCGATGGCAAGCCGGTGCCTATGTACATTTTGGCCCGTCTCAATCTGGACGGTCAGGGCATCAGCATTTCCAACCAATATCGGGATTTGCAAATCGGCCTGGATAGTTCCCCCCTCAAGGCCAAGTTTGCCGAGCTTCGAGCTGCCGGCAAAGATCCCAAATGTGCGATGACCTTCCCCGGTGGCACCCACGACCTATGGATGCGCTACTGGCTGGCCGCAGGCGGGATCGATCCCACTAGCGACGTCTCCGTCATTGTGGTGCCGCCGCCGCAGATGGTGGCCAATATGAAATCCAGAACCATGGAAGCCCTCTGTGTGGGCGAGCCTTGGAATGCCCAGCTGGTGAACCAAAAAGAGGGGTATAGTGCCCTCACCACCGGCGAGCTGTGGAACGGCCACCCGGAAAAGGCCTTTGCCCTGCGGGCCGACTGGGTGGATGCGCACCCGAAAGCCACCCTTGCCCTGTTGAAAGCGGTGCTAGAAGCCCAGATCTGGTGCGACCAGATGGAAAACAAAGAGGAGATGTGTCGCATCATCGGCGACCGCCGCTGGCTGGGGGTGCCTGTGCCCGATATCTTGGGCCGTTCTCGGGGCACTTTTGACTACGGCACCGGCAAGGTCGTTGAAAACAGCCCCCACCTGATGAAGTTCTGGCAGAACTACGCTTCCTACCCCTTCAAGAGCCACGATCTCTGGTTCTTGACCGAAAACATCCGCTGGGGCTATCTGCCTGCCGACACCGATACCAAAGCCTTGGTGGAGCGGGTGAATCGGGAAGAACTCTGGCGAGAAGCTGCCAAAGCCATTGGTCAGGGGGCAGCCATTCCCCCCAGCACCTCTCGAGGAGTGGAAACCTTCTTCGACGGGGTGCAGTTCGATCCCGAAAATCCTGCCGCCTACCTGGAGAAATTGGCGATTAAGAAGCTGGCCTA
>NZ_JANSIC010000067.1:0-7345 GCF_047461955.1 Synechococcus sp. R55.7 | reverse complement strand
CCAGGAGAGAAGGGATCCCCGAATCCCCACAAAGAGTGTTCAACTGAAACCCCTTCTCTCTTGGGATCCTCTTAAGTTGACTTCAACCTTACTCCCAGCAAGCCATGAGGATTTTCCACTCTGCCCTACAGTTGGGCTACCACCTCTTTCGGATCCTGCTTCCTCTATTGGTTAACCTAGGCCACTGGCTGCTGAAAACCAGCCCAGGCTTTGTTCTTCAGTCCAATGCCGGGCTCCACTCCCCGGCCAGCTCTGCATCTTCTTCTGCTTGGAGGCAGCGAGTCCAAATCCACCAAGTGCTGCGCCGCGTTCTTTTGCCCACCACGGCCATTTTAATAGTGCTCGTTCTCTGGCAAATTGCCTATAGCCGCCCCGGAGCCAACTTGCCCACCCCTCTCCAGGTTTGGCAGGACACCTGGGATCCCCTCATTAAAGATCCCTTTTTTGACTATGGCGGCAATGCCAAAGGTCTGTTCTGGCAAATTTGGGCCAGCTTGCGGCGGGTGTTCATTGGGTTTGCCCTGGCCGGCTTGGTGGGGGTTGTGGGCGGCATGATCATCGGGGTCAATCGCTGGCTGTACGAGGCTTTGGATCCCATTTTTCAGGTGCTGCGCACGGTGCCGCCTTTGGCCTGGCTGCCGATTTCTTTGGCTGCCTTTCGGGATGCCAACCCTTCCGCCATTTTTGTAATCTTCATTACGGCCCTCTGGCCCATTTTGATCAACACTGTTGTCGGCGTACAGCAGATCCCTCAGGACTACCGCAATGTGGCGAGAATTGTGCGCATGTCGGGCTGGAAGTACTTTTTCAAAATCGTTTTCCCGGCAACTGTGCCCTATATTTTTACCGGCTTGCGCATTGGGGTGGGCTTGTCTTGGCTGGCCATTGTGGCAGCGGAAATGTTGATTGGCGGTGTGGGCATCGGGTTCTTCATCTGGGATGCCTGGAATAGCTCCCGCATCAGCGAAATCATTCTGGCTTTGATCTATGTCGGGATGGTGGGTCTTCTGCTGGATCGCATCACGGCTTGGATTGGCTCGCTGGTGGTGGCTGAGGATCGCTAAATGAGCTTGGCCGAGTTTTAGATTGGTTGCTGACAATTTCTCCATGCTCTCAGAAATCATCTCAGGGGAATCATGAAGACCCAGCCTTACATTGAAGTGGATCATGTCGACAAGGAATTTCTCCTCGACAACGGAGAGGTCTATCCTGTCCTGAAAGACATCCACCTGGAGATCCAAAAAGGGGAATTTGTCTCGCTAATTGGCCACTCCGGCTGTGGCAAATCGACCCTACTCAACATCATCGCCGGCCTGGAAAAGCCTTCCCGCGGAGGCATTCTCCTGGAGGGCCGACAGGTTACAGATCCCGGCCCAGATCGCATGGTGGTGTTTCAGAACTATTCCCTGCTGCCCTGGCTGACGGTGCGGGAGAACATTGCCCTGGCCGTGGACGAGGTGCTGGGATCCCTTCCCAAAGCAGAGCGAAGCCGGATTGTGGAAGAGCACATTCGCCAGGTGGGGTTGCAGGGGGCAGCCGACAAGCGACCGGCCCATCTGTCAGGAGGGATGAAACAGCGGGTAGCCATTGCCCGGGCTTTGGCCATCCGTCCGCGGGTGCTGCTGTTGGATGAGCCCTTTGGCGCTCTGGATGCCTTGACGCGCGGCAACCTGCAGGAGCAACTGATGGAGATTGCCCAGGCGGAGCAGCTCACCTGTGTCATGGTTACCCACGATGTGGATGAGGCGCTGCTGCTTTCGGATCGGGTGGTAATGATGACCAATGGCCCGGAGGCCCGCATTGGCCAGATTTTGCGGATCCCTTTTCCTCGGCCCCGCCATCGTTTGGAAGTGGTGCGTCACCCCGACTACTACAGCCTGCGGGGAGAGATGATCTACTTTCTCAACCAGCAAAAGCGGGCTCGCCAAAAAACGCCTGTTCGCGTGGCCATTGCCAAACACGGCCTGGAGAAGGTCAATTTGGAGGTTGGCTTTGTGCCCCTCAACGACTGCGCCCCGCTGGTGGTGGCGCAGGAAAAAGGCCTGTTTCAAAAGCATGGCCTGGAGCAGGTCACCCTGGTGCGGGAGCCAGGCTGGAAGACCATCTGGGAAGGGATCCGCTCCGGTCGGCTGGATGCGGCCATGGTGGTGGCCGGGATCCCGTTGGCCTCCACGTTGGGGGTGGGGGGAGTTCCGGTGCCTTTGATTACCGCGCTAACCCTCTCCCGCGGCGGCAACGCCATTACCTTTGGGCGCAGACTTTTGGAGCGAGGCGTTCAAAGCCTGGCGGATTTTCGCCAATACCTCAACCACACCCCCGACACAGTCCACACCCTGGGAGTGGTTCATCCGGCTTCCATGCAAAACTTCCTGTTGCGGCACTGGCTGGCCGGTGGGGGGGTGGATCCGGATCGGGACGTTACGTTGACGGTGATCCCGCCGCCGCAGATGGTGGCCCACCTCAAGGCCGGCAACATCGATGGCTACTGCGTGGGCGAGCCCTGGAACTCCCGCGCCGTGCGGGAACAGTTGGGATTTATCGTCACCACCACCCCTGAAATCTTACCCAGCCACATCGAAAAGGTGCTGACGGTGCGCCAGGATTGGGCGCAAAACTACCCCCGTACCCATGTAGCTCTGGTCAAGGCACTACTGGAGGCTTGTCACTACTGCGATCAGCCGCAGCACCGTTCTGAGATCTTGGAGTGGCTGGCTCAGCCCCAGTATGTGGGCGTGGCCCTGGAGGATCTGCAGCCGGGGTGGACGGGTATTCTGCAGCGGGGAATTGCCGATGAATCCCAAGCCCTCACCGGTTTTCACCAGTTTGCCAACGGGCGCAACACCTGTCCGGAAAGATTGGAACACCTCTGGATCCTGACGCAGATGGCTCGCTGGGGCCTCTGCGCTTTTCCCCGCAATTGGGTTTCGGTTCTCGACCAAGTTCTGGACAGCGAAACCTACGCCCTAGCCGCCAGAGAACTGGGCCTTCCGGATCGGGCCCACGACCGCGGAGCTTTACTCTTTGGCGATGGATCCCGCTTCGACGGAGAGGATCCCGTTGCTTACCTGGAGTCTGTGGCCATCCGGCAGGATCTGAAGCTGCAGGAGTACCGGCTCAGCGAAGTTTAGCTTTTGTTACCTTAAACTCTCGATTGGAAAACACCATGATGACCAGCTCCCGCACGTTCTCCTCACCGCTATCTTCTGCTTCTCCGGTTGCAGGACTGCCCCTTCTTTGTCTTCAGAATGTGGGCAAGACCTACTTCACCTCAGCAGGGCCCTTCGTTGCGCTGGAAAATATCAATCTGGAAGTGGCCGCCGGTGAGTTTGTTTGCATTATCGGCCACTCCGGTTGCGGCAAATCCACCTTGATCAACATGGTGGCGGGTTTTTCGACTCCCACTTCGGGATCCATTACCCTCAAGGGCCAGCCCATCACCTCCCCAGGGCCAGATCGGATGATGGTGTTTCAACATTATTCCCTTTTGCCCTGGCTGACTGCCTTTGAAAATATTTATCTGGTGGTGGATCAGGTGTACCCAACCAAACCCCGGTGGGAAAAAAGGGAAATTGTTCAAGAACATCTGGAATTGGTAGGTTTGGCGGAAGCAGCCCACAAGCGGCCCAAGCAGCTTTCTGGAGGCATGAAGCAAAGGGTAGCCATTGCCCGTGCTCTTGCCGTTCGTCCGCAAGTTTTGCTCTTGGATGAGCCTTTTGGGGCCTTGGATGCCATTACCAAGGAAGATCTACAAGATGAGCTGCTGGCCATTTGGCGGGATCACCGCTGCACGGTTTTGATGATTACTCATGACATCGACGAAGCTCTTTACTTGTCAGACCGTGTGGTGATGATGACCAACGGCCCCGCTGCCCATATCGGCGAGATCTTGACCATTCCCTTCGAGCGACCGCGCATCCGCTCCCGCATTATGGAAATGCCCGAGTTCTACGAATTGCGCAACCGCGCCCTTGACTTCCTCTATCGTCGCTTTGCCCATAGGGAGGATTAAGCTAGGGATCAAAACGCTTGGGGAGGGAAGTTGATGGCCACTGCTCCGGTTCAGGTAGCTCCAACCGATCTCCCAATGGAGGAGCGGGTCTCTAGCTTGCCCAAAACCCTTGCCGACTATCTGGCCAATCCAGTTGCCCAAACCAAATGGGTAGATGGCTACATTGTGGAGAAAGTGGGGCAAACCTTAGTGCATGCCAAGATCCAAACCCGACTTCTCATCCGTTGGGCCGGTTATGTCGAACATCAGCAATTGGGAGGCATGGTTTTGGTGGAGGCTCCCTGCCAAACGACAGGCAAAGTCAGAAGACCTGATGTTGCCTACTCATCTCCAGATTTAATCCAGCAATTTGGAGAGGATATTGCCATGCTGCTGCAGAGCTATCCTCTGGTTGAGGAGATCTTCTCTCCAACCGACTGTGGAGAAGATATTTTCCTAAAAGCCCAAGAGTATCTCAGCTCCGATGTACTGGAAGTCTGGCTGATTTTTCCCAGAAGCAAATACGTTTTTATCCAAACTCAAGATGGCCATCTTTGGCTAGCTGAACAGGACACTGACAAGAGCTAGGTTGTATTACCTGGCTTGGAGATCCAAGTTGCCGCTCTTCTCAGCTAAGGGATCCAAAATGCGAGAGAATTGGGCGTTTAATAGGGATCCCCACTCATGGTGACCGCGATGGAGTCGGAAAAAGCTGTCATCAAAACCCTATGTCCCTATTGCGGTGTGGGATGTGGATTGGAGGCGGTTTCGACAGCCTCAGGTGACTGGAAAATGAGAGGCGACCGGGAGCATCCTTCCAGCTTGGGGATGGTCTGTGTAAAGGGGGCTACGGTTCTGGAGGCAGTTGGTCGAGATCGGCTGCTCTCTCCCCTGTTTCGGGAGAGCTTGGATCAGCCCTTTCGCCGCATTTCTTGGGATCAGGCTTTTGAGGAGATGGTTTCTCGGCTGCGCTGCCTCAAAGACAACCCTCACTCCATAGCCATGTATGGATCGGGGCAGTTGCTCACTGAAGACTATTACGTTGCTCAAAAGCTCATTAAGGGCTGCCTGGGCACCAATAATTTTGACACCAACTCGCGCCTGTGCATGTCCTCGGCTGTCTCAGCCTACACCCAATCCCTGGGATCCGACGGTCCCCCCTGCTGCTATGAGGATCTCGATCTCTGCAATCTGGCTTTTCTGGTGGGCACCAACACCGCCGAGTGCCACCCCATTCTTTTTAATCGCTTGAAGAAGCGGCACAAGCCCGGATCCCCCCTCAAAATGGTGGTCGTGGATCCCCGGCGCACTCAGACAGCAGAAGCTGCCGATCTCCACTTAAAAATTCGCCCCGGTACGGATATCGATCTTTTCAATGGGATTGCCCATTTGTTGTTAAAGTGGGGATCCATTGCTGCTGATTTTATCGAGGGCTGCACCCAAGGTTTTGCCGAATATGCAGCTTTGCTGGCCGATTATGAACCGCAGATTGTGGCCCAGCGCTGCGGAATTGCCACCGAGGATTTGATCGAAGCAGCCAAGCTTTGGCAGGGATCCCAAAGGGTTCTCTCCCTTTGGTCGATGGGCCTAAACCAGTCCAGTGAGGGCACCGCCAAGATCACCAGCTTAATCAACCTGCATCTCCTGACCGGGCAAATTGGCCGACCGGGGACGGGCCCCTTTTCCTTGACCGGCCAGCCCAATGCCATGGGCGGTCGAGAGGCGGGGGGGTTATCTCATCTGCTGCCGGGATATCGGCTGGTGAGCCAGCCCCAGCATCGGGCAGAGGTGGAGCAGGCTTGGGGTTTGCCCAGCGGTTCCCTCTCTCCCTGCCCAGGGCTGAGGGCTACCGAGATGATTGCCGCTCTGGAGACGGGATCCCTGCAGTTCTTTTGGATTGTGGCCACCAATCCTTTGGTGAGCTTCCCCGATCTGGAACGGGTCAAAAAAGCCCTGAAAAAGTCTCCCTTTACCGTTTACCAAGAGGCTTATTACCCTACAGAAACGGCAGAATATGCCCATTTGCTTTTGCCCGCCTGCCAGTGGAGCGAGAAAACCGGGGTGATGACCAACTCCGAGCGCAGGGTTACCCTTTGTCAAGCCTTTCGAGACCCCCCTGGCGAAGCCCGACCCGATTGGGAGATCTTTGCTGAAGTGGGGCGCAGGTTGGGCTTTGAAGCGCAATTTTCCTTCCAAACCGCGGCAGAGGTTTATGCAGAATTTGCCGCCCTTACCGCAAATCGCCTCTGCGATCACTCCGGCCTCAGCCATGCCCTTTTGGCAGAACAAGGCCCTCAGCAATGGCCTTATCCCAAAGAAAGAACCTCGGCCCCTAAGTCCACTCGCCTCTACACAGATTGGCGTTTCCCGACCCCCGATGGCCGCGCCCGCTTTATCCCCCACCATTCCCGTGGCCTAGCAGAGCCGCCGGATCCCCAGTTTCCCTACGTATTAACCACGGGCAGGCTTTACGGCCATTGGCACACCCAAACCCGCACCGGCAGGATTGAAAAAATCAAGCAAATGCACCCCCAACCCTTTATTGAAATCCATCCTCGCGATGCGGAAAAACTGGGCATCCAAGATGGAGATTGGGTTCAAGTGCGTTCTGCCCGCGGACGGGCCTATTTCCCGGCCAAGATAACTGCCAACATTGCTCCCGGTACGCTATTTGTACCCATGCACTGGGGATCCCTCTGGGCAGAACAAGCTGAGTGTAATGCCCTCACCCATGACATCAGTTGCCCTGATTCCGGACAGCCGGAATTAAAAGCCTGCGCCGTTGCTCTTGAGAAAGCCGATCCATCGCTCAAGCAATCCCCTCAACTCTAGATTTGGTTCCTAATCGAGGTTCCCATGACTCTGTTTCAGTTTGAGCAAGATTTTGCCGACTCTCTGCGATGCATCCCCATGACCTTGCGCCTAAAGCTGGATTTGTGCGGGATCAAGCTCAAGCTCCATCAATGGGCCAAGTTTTCCTTAGAAGAGCGGCGGAAGTGTGTTGATTGGCCCTCTGAATCTCCACAGGATCTAGAAGAACTCCGCAACCATCTGCGCCATTTGGTTCGCTCCATCTGCCACGAAGAGGCGCAAGAGATTCCCATTGACCCCCAGCCTGAATGGCAAAATCCCAACCAGATCCCAATGGCTGTCCAACAAAAAGCTCAAGACCTGGGGATCCGGCTTGCCCTCGATTTCTGGAGAAACTTGCACGATATCCAGAGATTTGCCTTGCTGAAGTTGAGCCGATCCCATCACGAAAACAAAAATTTCTTGCCCGCTCTGCGAGAGTTTGGCCTGAAGATGGCGAGGGATGGTGATTGCAGTTACTCTGAATCTATTTGAGAGAGATAGTCT
>NZ_JANSIC010000066.1:10512-11977 GCF_047461955.1 Synechococcus sp. R55.7 | reverse complement strand
CTCTCCCGGTGGTCTCTATGCTGAAATCGCTGCCTGCTCGCCCATTGTCCTGCTTTCTTGTAGCCGGCCTGCTGTTGGCAGGGGGCGTTGCGTTTTTGGCCCCCCGTTGGTTCCCGGCTCTGGCCAACGAACAGGCTGTTCCTGAGGCCGAACTGGCGCTTCGGCCCCTCTTGGCTCCGGGATCCCGGATCCTCAGCTCGCGGCGATTGAGCGACACAGAAGCGGAAATTTGGGTGGAGTCTCGGGGGGGAACCAGCCCTGTGATCATGCGGCTGAATGCTGCAGGGACTTGGGAACAGGATATGAGCGCCACCTTGGCCCGCGGAGCCAGCCAGATGCAAGCTCTCGCCCGCCAACAAACGGTGAACTTGCCTGCCGGCTTTGGCCAGACCGCCCCCGATCAACCCCCGCCGCCGGTGCCCTCCCTTCTGCAGGCTACCCAAGCTGCCTCTAGCCTGATCCCGCCAGTGGATCGAGAGCAGGAAACCCAGCGGGCCTTGAGTGGGGCTGGCCGTGTGGATCCCTTTGTGCCCCAGAACATTCGCGCTCCTGAACCGCAGATTGTCCTGCCGCCCCTGCCTCCACCTCCGGTTTTGCCCCCTCCTGGCAACGGCAATGGAGCGCCTGTAGCCGTGGCCACCCCGATCCCAACGCCTACCCCCGACCCAGCTGCGTTTGCCCGCAGTGTACAGGTTTCCGGGATGATACAGATCGGCGGCGAGTCCTTTGCTCTGGTTTCTGGCCCAGGTGTCATTCCCGCTGTGGTGCAGGCCGGGCAAAACTACCAAACCGCCAAGGTGGCCGGAGTATCGGTGCCAGAGCGACGGGTTGTGCTCTCGGAAGGGGGAGAAACGGTCGTGAAGCAAATGGAAGACACCAGCGTGATTGTAGGTGCGCCCTAGCTTCAGCAGCAGCAAGACACCGACGGTAGAACGGGCTTATTCCAAGTAGCAGCCAACTAGCAGTAAAACAGTTGGCTGGCTTGATTCCCAACTCCCCCTTCCAGAGGGGCCGGGGGCAAGGGTCAGAGGCTACTTGAACGGGCTCGGAACAACCCTAGTTGGAAGATAGGAGTTGCCAGATCTCCAGATCCCGAGATCTTGGCGGCAAGGCCGAGAAGACTTCAAAAGCGGGGTTCGCTGCTGAGGCGGGAGGGCTGCTGTTTTAGGTAGCGCAAAAACTCCCGCAGCTCGGCGTCGCTGAGTTGGTGGCGAGATTTCTTCTGAAAGCGACGTTCCAAAAACTCTTGTCCTTCCTTGCGGCCCCAGCCAATGCGCTGCATCTCCACATCCGTTTGGGCAATGATGTCCGATAGGTCATCCCCATAGGCCGCCGGCTCACTTAGACCGGGCAGCTCTGGGGAACTTGGCTTTGCAGGGATCCCTATCGACTCGGGGGCTGGAGAAGCAGGGGAAGACTGAGCGTGTCCGTTGGCCAACTCAGGAGTTGGCAGATAAGGCACCCT
>NZ_JANSIC010000066.1:2901-10412 GCF_047461955.1 Synechococcus sp. R55.7 | reverse complement strand
ATCATGTTTGCGCCGGAACCTGTCGCTGCTCGAGGCTTGATCACAAGCTAGCTTGAAAGTCAACCTCACATCCAGATCTCAATGTCTTAATAATCAGTAATAATCAAATTGTCCTCTCAAATTGTCGGATCAATATCGGCAAAGAAGTCTGCCACCCAATTCCAGAGAGACCCTTCTAGGCAAGCAACGTTCAGCTTGGCAAGGGTATGCTAAGGCCAAGGGATCCAGTCGCAAAGGTTGCCCCAGGTGGCTGGCTAGGGAGAACTGATCTATCATCGGCGCACAGCGAGGCATGACGGAAACCTATGGCTAGCGATACGACCGGGGTCAGCTCAGCGAGTTTGGGACGGGCAGCCATTCGAGAGCGCAACTACGGCACTGCTTTGCAGTTGCTCCGGCGGGCTTATCGTGCGGATCCCAGCCCAGAGAATGCCCGTTGGCTGGCCACCGCCTACGAGGAGGCGGGTTACCTTCAATTGGCCGCTCTGTACCGAGAATTGGCCCAAGAGCGCAGGGAGACTCCCAAAGCGATTCAATTTCAGGCCCCCAAACCTCCCAGCACCCTTGAGGAGCTGAAGCAGCCATCTCCTGAACCGCCGGATCGCAAGACCATTCCCTTGCCGCAGCCGATCCCACGCCCAACCCCACCCGCATCTCCTCCGGATCAGCCAATTTGGGTTTACAAGCCCACCCCCATCGATCCCAAAAGCATCAGCCGCCAAGCGCCCCTTCGACCTCAAGCTGCAGAGCCTGCCCCTTCCCCTCAACCATCGGCGGAGAGGGACGACTATCTGCCGGTTCAGCACGCCCCGGATTTGAAAAACCCGCAGCAGGGATCCCCCTTTGTGCGGCGACTGAACCAACTGCATCGCCAGTTTAAGGATCAGCCCACAGCGGAACTGGCGCTACAACTGGCGGAAGCCTACGACGAGCAAAAGAACTTTAAAGAGGCCCAGCGCTACTACCGAGAGGTTTTGGATCTGGATGACTCTTGGCTGTTACGACCGATGGTGCAAGAGCGCCTAGAAGAGCTGCGGCAACTGCAGGAGCCAACAGCCGAACAGAATCCTTGGGCAGATCTCTCAGCCCAAAACTTGCTCAAGCTAGGAGAAAAGTTGGAACAGGAAGGGGAAGTGGCTCGTGCCGAGCAAGTTTACCGGCAGATCCTGAAAATGGATGCCACCCTGGATGTCCATGCTAAGGCTCGCAAGGGTCTAAACCGGCTCTATCCCGACGGAAAGCGGTGATTTGCAGGCCACTCCATTCCCCTCACTCGGCGCAATGGGGAAGCAGCTCACCCTTCCCGAGGATCGAGGGCGTCCCGCAAACCATCCCCCAGCAGGTTAAAGGATAGAGAGGTCAGCACCACCATCAAAGTGGGGGCCAGCACCAGCCAGGGCTGTAGGATGATCACCGAAGCGTTGGTGGCCAGCGAGAGCATGTTGCCCCAAGAGGCATCCGGCTGTTGGATCCCCAACCCGATGAGGCTCAGCACCGACTCTGCCGCAATGTAGCCGGGCACCGCCAAGGTTGCCGAGATCACCACATAAGTGGCTGTCTGGGGCAAAATATGGCGCACCAGCAGGTACAGGGATCCAGCCCCGGCTACCCGCGCTGCCTGCACAAAGTCCCGCTCTCGCAAGGACAGCACCTGCCCACGAATCACCCTGGCTAGGCCCGCCCAACCCACAAAAGAGAGGATCACCACAATCACCAAGAAGCGCTCGGCATTGCTGAAGGGCACCCCGGTCAGCGGATTCACCTGCAACACCGCTGCCAGCGACACCAGCAGATACAGCGTCGGAATCGACATCAACACCTCTGCCAAGCGCATCAGGAGCGTATCCACCCAGCCCCCAAGGTAGCCGGATATGGCCCCCACCAGCAGACCAATGGGGAAAGAGATGCCAATGCCCACCAAGCCGATAAACAGGCTGACGCGCCCGCCATAGACCAAGCGACTGAAATAGTCCCGACCTTGATCATCTGTGCCCAGCAGGTGTAGCCGTGCCACAGAGGGCTCTTCGCCGATTGGGGATCCCACCTGTCCCTCTTCTGCAACAGGCCGCAGCGGGACGGTGCCGAACAGATGCCGATTGGAGGGGATCAACCCCAACCAACGGTAGGGAGTACCGGCCACAAACAAGCGGATCCCGGCTGGACGGCTGGTATCCACCAAGAGCGGGCGTTCTCCCGTTTCCAGATCCACTGGCCCCTGGCGGGTTGGATAAACGTGGGGCCCAATCCAAGCGCCCGATTCATCCCAAAAGTGAATGGCGGTGGGCGGCAGAAGGGATCCCCCCGGTTGAGATTCCAGTGGGCTGTAGGGGGCAACGAACTCGGCAAAAATGGCGCAGGCGTAGAAAACAAGAAGAATGTAGGCTCCTGCTTGGGCCCATCGATTGCGGCGAAGCCGTTTCCACCACTGCATAAGGCAGAGATTCCAGTCGAGTCCAGTTGAACCAAATGCCAACGCAAATTGGCTTTCAGTGTAGCTGATCGTGTCTTGTTCCAGTTGCAGAGAGGGCTGCAAGGTGTCACCGATTCATGCTGGCAGGACGAGTCCCTTCCCCAGTCCAAGACAAGCTCAGCCTGCCAAGGAATAGCTGGGGCTGTAGAGGGCCGTCATCTCCATCCGCACCGCAGCAATCGTCTGGGGCAGCACCCCCACCAGCCGTGCCAAAATGTCATCGGGCAATTGGCTAACCAAATCCGCAGAGAAAAATTCCTCTAAGCTAAAGAGCAAAACCCGCGCCCGCTGGGCCGGCAGAGGATTATCGGTGATTTGCTGTAGCCAACGCATCCAGTGCAGCCGCTTGGCATAGGCACTTTGCCGCTCTTGGTGGTCTTGCGGATGCAGCAAAACCACATCCCCAATGGGGACAACGCCGCCGGACTCCACATCCAATGGCCCCCCAACAGCAGCACCCGGCCCGGCAAACTCAGCATGAAACGTCTTGCAGATGATCAGGGCGTTGTGCCGCTGGGGATCCACCATCAGCAATTGCCCACTGCTGAGGGTTCGAATCAGCTGGCCAGGCTCAACTCGCTGAACCAGACTACGGCTGGGGGGAAGCTCGCTCATAGATCTCAGGATATCCTAACCTTCCCTTGCCTTACATGGTATCTTTAACTTTCTCAGAGCTGCTTGACGCAATCTTCATACTGAGCCCTCTATCGAGACTTTGCATGAGACTTTGCATGGTGAGTATTGCCAGAGGGTCTTCTTCAGGCTGCCGCTGGGCTGAGGCTGATCTTGCCGGTAACATGGATTCTGGTGTCTCCAGCTTGGCATCGGCCAATGCGACGGGCGTAGGGGTAGCCGGCACTGTGCAGCTCTTGCAAGAGGTCTGAGGTGTAGCCGGGATCCACCGCCACCAGCAAGCCCCCGCTGGTTTGGGGATCTGCCAGCAGCAGTTGCTGCCACTCGGGCAGGGATTCTGCCTGTACCCCCTCATAGCCCTGCCAATTGCGACGAGCCGCCCCTGGAAAGATCCCCGCCTCTGCCAGCGAGAGCGCTTCTGCCAAAAACGGAATGGAAGCCAGATCCAAACTGGCCCCCACCCCCGAGCCGCGACAGACTTCCAGCAAGTGTCCCACCAGGCCAAACCCTGTTACATCCGTCATGGCGTGAACTTGCGGTCGCCGAGCCAGTTGCGAGCCGATGCGATTCAGCTGGGTCATCACCTGCAAAACTTCCGCGTAGCCTGCCGCACTGAGCTGACCCTTTTTCAGAGCGGTGGTCATCACCCCGATCCCCAGCGGCTTGGTCAGGATCAGATCGTCCCCGGCTTGGGCCGTGGCATTGCGGCGAATGTGGTGTGGATGGGCCAAACCTGCTGCCACCAAGCCGAAGATGGGCTCCGGCGAATCGATGGAGTGCCCCCCTGCCAAAGGGATCCCGGCTTCTTGGCAAACCTGGATCCCTCCGGCCATGATCCCTTGGATGGCCTGCATCGGCAGGGTATTGACCGGCATGCCCAAAACTGCCAAAGCCAGAATGGGAGTGCCCCCCATCGCGTAGACATCGGAAAGGGCATTGGTCGCCGCGATCCGACCAAAATCCACCGGCTCATCCACAATCGGCATGAAGAAGTCGGTGGTCAAAATTAGGGCTTGGTGGTCGTTTAGTTGATAGACAGCCGCATCATCGCTGGTTTCAGCTCCCACCAACAAAGCCGGATTTGGGGATAGCAGGGGCACATCCTTAAGAATTTGTTGCAGCAGGGCCGGGGCAATTTTACAGCCGCAGCCACCGCCGTGGGAGTACTGGGTGAGGCGAATGGGAGCATCCATAGATTCAAGAAAAGGGAAAAAACATCGGCTGACTTTACTGTAGCGGCATCTGCAGGCAGTCGAGAAATGGACACGCTGAGTTAAGGTTAAAGGGATCCCACTATCCATAGCGTTGCCATGTCTTTTGTTCCTTTGCATCTCCACAGCGAATACAGCCTCTTGGATGGCGCCAGCCAATTGCCGCGTCTGATCGAGCAGGTGGTCGCTATGGGTTTGCCGGGGCTGGCCCTGACGGATCACGGTGTCATGTATGGGGCGTTAGAGCTGGTGAAACTGTGTAAAAGCAAAGGGATTACTCCAATCATCGGCAATGAAATGTATGTAATCAACGGCGATATCCGCGACAAAAGCCGCAAGTACCCCAAGTATCACCAAGTGGTTCTGGCCAAAAATACCCAGGGCTACAAAAACTTAGTGAAGCTAACCACCATTTCCCATCTACATGGCATTCAAGGGAAAGGGATTTTCTCTCGCCCCTGCATCAACAAAGAGTATTTGGTGCAATACAAAGAAGGGCTGATCGTCACCAGCGGCTGCTTGGCAGGAGAAGTGCCTCAAGCTATTTTGCAGCGGCGGCCAGAAATTGCCCGTGAAGTTGCCGCTTGGTACCAAGAGCAGTTTGGGGATGATTATTACATCGAGATTCAGGATCACGGTTATCAAGAAGATCGCTTTGTCAATGTGCAGTTGGTGCGCATCGCCCGCGAATTGGGGATCCCGATCATCCTCACCAACGATAGCCATTTTATTTCCTGCTGGGATGTAGAGGCCCACGATGCGCTGCTCTGCATTCAAACAGGCAAATCCCTTACTGAAAAAAATCGCCTTCGCTACACCGGAACCGAATACCTGAAAAGCCCAGAAGAGATGCGCCGTCTCTGCCGTGACCATTTGGAACAGGAGGTGATTGACGAGGCCATCGCCAACACCCTGAAGGTGCTGGAAAAGATCGAGGGCTATGACCTATTTGGGGAAATGCGCATGCCCGACTACCCGGTTCCACCGGGCCATTCTGCCGATAGCTATCTCACAGAATTGGCCTGGCAGGGGCTGGCGAAGCGCTGCGGTGTTGCTCAGCCGGATCAGATCCCCCAAAACTACCAGGAGCGCCTGCGCTTTGAGCTGAACATCATCCAACAAAAGGGCTTCTCCAGCTATTTCCTGGTGGTCTGGGACTACGTTCGCTATGCCCGCGAGCAGGGGATCCCGGTGGGGCCGGGGCGAGGCTCGGCAGCAGGATCCCTGGTGGCCTATGCCCTACAAATTACCAACATTGACCCGGTTAAATACGGCCTACTGTTTGAGCGATTTCTCAATCCAGAACGTCAATCGATGCCGGATATCGATACGGATTTTTGCATCGAGCGGCGGGGAGAGCTGATCGACTATGTGACCCGCAAATACGGCCAAGAGCGAGTCGCCCAGATCATCACCTTTAACCGCATGACCTCTAAAGCCATTCTCAAAGATGTCGGTCGAGTCTTAGACATTCCCTACTCAGAAGCCGACAAAATGGCGAAATTGATCCCGGTATCCCGAGGCAAGCCCGCAAAATTGGAAGAGATGATTGGCGAGGATACTCCCGCTCCAGAGTTCAAAGAAAAATACGAGAAAGACCCAACCACCCACCGCTGGATCGAGCTGGCACGTTTGTTGGAGGGCACCAACAAAACCTTCGGGGTTCACGCTGCCGGTGTGGTGATTGCTAAGGATCCCTTAGATGAGATCGTGCCTCTGCAGTACAACAATGAAGGCCAAATTATCACCCAGTACTCGATGGAAGATATCGAGTCTTTGGGCTTGCTGAAGATGGACTTTTTGGGTCTGCGCAACCTGACGATGATTCAGCGGGCAGTGGAACTGATCCGAGAACACAATGGCGTCAATATAGATCTGGATAACCTACCCCTAGACGACAAGAAAACCTACCAGCTTTTGGAAAAGGGAGAGCTGGAAGGGATCTTCCAACTGGAATCTTCTGGCATGAAGCAGGTGGTGCGGGAGCTCAAACCTTCCAACCTGGAAGATATTTCTTCAGTATTGGCCTTGTACCGGCCAGGCCCATTGGATACGGGAATGATCCCCGACTTTATCGATCGCAAGCACGGTCGCAAACCGGTAACCTATGCCCACGAACTCCTCAAGCCCATTCTTCAGGATACCTACGGAGCCATCCTCTACCAGGAACAGATCATGCGCATTGCCCAAGACATGGCCGGATACACCTTAGGCCAAGCCGATCTGCTGCGGCGAGCGATGGGGAAAAAGAAAGTCTCCGAGATGGAGAAACACCGCGAGCAATTTGTGCAGGGGGCAGCCAAGCGGGGTGTAAGCCAAGAAGTTGCCACAGAATTGTTTGATCAAATGGTTGCTTTTGCCGAGTATTGCTTCAATAAATCGCATTCTACTGCCTATGGGTTGATTACTTTTCAAACAGCTTACCTCAAGGCCAATTACCCAACGGAATATATGGCAGCCTTGCTCTCTTCTGTGGGGGGAGATCAGGACAAGGTACAGCGCTACATTACCTATTGCTTGTCAATTGGGATCCAAATTCAGCCGCCGGATATCAACCGTTCTGGAATGGACTTTACTCCCCAGGGATCCAGCATTTTGTTTGGTCTGGGGGCAGTGAAGAATGTAGGGGAGGGGGCCATTCAAAACATTTTGGCTGCCCGTCAAGCTGATGGCCCCTTCACCTCTCTGGCGGATTTTTGCCAGCGGGTGGATCTGCGCATTGTTAACCGTCGTGCCCTGGAGGCCCTGATTTGTGCGGGCGCTTTTGATTGTATTTCTGGAAATCGTAAACAACTAATTGCCGATTTGGATCCCATCCTCAGTTGGGCAGCGCAGCGAGCCAAGTCCAAAGCCATCGGCCAAGCCAGCTTGTTCGATCTATTGGGGAGCAATAGCAGCGCCGACAATGGATTTGTGGAGGCTCCGCGTGGGCCGGCTACTGAAGATTTTCCACCTCAGGAAAAGTTGAGGCTGGAACGGGAACTGTTGGGGTTTTATGTCTCGGATCATCCGCTGCGTCGCATTCAGGAGCAAGCGCGGCTGCTGGCCCCTGTAAACCTAGCTGACTTGGGCGGCTGCGCAGCCGATGCCTCTGTGGGCGTTCTCGCCCTGGTGACTGCCATTAAAAATGTCACAACCAAGAAAGGGGATCGCATGGCCATTTTGCAACTGGAAGATCTCACCGGCAGTTGTGAAGC
>NZ_JANSIC010000066.1:0-2801 GCF_047461955.1 Synechococcus sp. R55.7 | reverse complement strand
AAAGAAGAAAATCGCATTCCTGTCGTGGCTGCCATCACCGCCCATCCCCATACCCTTTGGGTGAGAATGGGATCCCAATTTTGGGTTAACAATGCCCAAGCCGCCGTTGAAGCCCTGCGTCAAGCCGGCTACACCGCCCGCAGCGAATCGCTGCTCTCTCCATAGGCATGGCAGAGAAAGCTCCGGCAGCAGCAGGAGAAATTCAACGGAGCTGTTTCTCAAGCCAAGCCCGCAACTGGCTCACCGTCAGCCGAGGGGAAGGACGTGGCAAAGGTCGCTCGGGATCCCCTGCCAGGGTGAGCACGGGAACTTCCAGTTGGTATTGCTCCCACCAACTCGGGTTGGAGGTGATGTCGCGGACTTCCAGATCACGGATTTCGGGGATCTGCCGCAACTTCTCCACCAAGCTCTCGCAGAGGTGGCAGCCGGGTTTGCTGTAGAGAATCAGGGGGGGCCAAGGCACAGCGGATCCCTAGCGGGTGACGGTGCAGGCCAGCCGACGGTGTTGTAGGGAAGGCATCTGCCGCCTGACCAACTGGAAACGCTCTGGGTTAATTTCAGCAATGGCCACCCCCGGTTTTTCGCCACCCGCATCCGCCAAGATAGTCCCCCAGGGGTCCACGATCATGGCATGGCCGTGACACTGTCGCCGCTCGTAGTGGGTGCCCACCTGGGCGGGGGCTATCACGTAACAGGTGTTCTCAATGGCCCGGCATTGCAGCAAAACCTGCCAGTGATCCCGACCCGTGTAGGCCGTGAAGGCGGCAGGGATGAGCAAAATCTGGGCTCCGCGATCCACCAGGGATCGGTACAGCTCTGGAAAGCGTACGTCGTAGCAGACCGACAAACCGAGGTTCCCCAGTTGCTCTTGCTCGCAGGTGACCACCTCATCTCCGCTGACCACCGTGTTCGACTCGCGGTAGGTATTGCCGTCGGGCAGATTGACATCGAACAGGTGGATTTTGCGATAGCGGGCCAGCTCTTTGCCGTCAGGGCTGTAGAGGGCAGCGGTATTGTAAACTTTGCCCTGCCCGTCCGGCACAGGATACCCTCCTCCCAAAATAAATACCTGGTAGCGCTGGGCCATCTTGCTCAGAAACTCCTCAGCCCGCTCCGCAATCTCGGGGGCAAGGCGGGCTTTCTCGGCTTCCGGCCCCATGAAGGCAAAGTTTTCTGGTAGCGTCACCAGCTCGCACCCCTGGCGCACTGCAAAGTCGATCCACTCTTCCGCCTGCTGCAAGTTGCTGGCCAGATCGGGAATGCTGGTCATTTGAATGGCGGCTGCCAGATAAGAGCGCATAGACGGAAACTCCAAAGGATGCTAAAGGGGATCCGGCCGGCTAGCCGACCAGATGCCACCAGCCGAAGGCAGGCCCTACAAATCGGATCACCACCCAAATGATGGCCAGGAGAATGATGCCTGCCCAAGCGCCACGGGTTGTCCAATTGTAGATGGCGCGAGCTTGCCCTTTGGTGAGGGGAATATCCTTGAGGTTGGGAAACACCAGCTCTTGGTCGGGATCTTGGCTGATGCGGGTTTTACGGCGCTTCGCTTCGCCCATGGGGTGGCCTCCAAGTTCTTCGCTGGGGTGGCGACTTTTATCTTAAGGCCTTCTGCCTGGGTCACAAGACTGGGTTGACATCCATCTGCATCACAATCGCCTACTTGTGCCATCGGGCCACGCCAATCCATCCCTAGCCGGAAATCCACAAAGGGGATCCCTGGTGCTCTTGGGGACGATTGCCATCCTCTTCGGTAATGGCCACAGCCCGCACCCATTCTGTAGATTCAAACACCGGCGGTAGGCGCAGCTCCTGTTGGCGATTTCCTGTTTCATCCACCGGAAAAGCTGCCACGAGAACGGCCCCCGCCCTATCGGTGGTAAAGGGCGCCTCCGGTTCCAGCACCACCCACAGGGCATAGACCCGGCCTTCCGGCAAAGGCGGCAACCCTTGGGCCACCAATCGCCCTTGCAGGCGCTGGGGATCCACCTCAAGCTTGACCGAGCCGGCCAGGTTCTCCGCAGTCGGCTGCAATTCATAGGTCAACACCTCGCCAGGGATCCCTTGCGTCTGGGCTAGCTGCAGCCTGCGCCACAGGTAGAGGTTCCCCAGCCCCAAAGCGACGATCAAGCCTGCGGCCACCGCCCCCAAGCCCCGCTGCCAGAGACGGGATCCCTTGGCAATCCAGGCGGGGGTGCGCATCGGTTGGGCTGCCTGCTCCGCATGTGCCTGCAACAGAGAAGCCCGCAGGGCGGGGGGAGGTTGCTTTTCCTCCACGCCGTAGGCTGTCTCCAACGCCCGTTGCAAAGCCTGCAGTTCTCGGTGCAGCTCCGGGCGCAGCTTGAGCAATGCCTCCAGCCGGTCGGCCTCTTCCGGGGAGAGATCCCCCAGCACATAGCCTGCCAGCCACAGTTGCAGTTCTTCGGGAGACACAGATTCGGCTTTCATGAGGGGCCTCCCAACAACTCGCGCAGCCGCAGCAGAGCCCGCCGAGCTCTGGCTTTGACCGTTCCCAAAGGCAGATCCAGTTGCTTGGCAATTTCCGTTTGGCTCATGCCTTCGTAATAGGCCATCTTTAAGACTTGCCGTTGACTTTCGGACAACTCGGCCAAAGCCGTTTGCACCTCGGCCACCCGTTCCGCTTGGGCCAACTGCTCCAAGGTGGGATCCGCAGCAGGACTACCCTGCAATTCCACTCTGCCCTGTTCCAGGGAGCGCTGTCGATTCCGCCAAGAGCGCAGCCGATCCAAACAGCGAGAGCGAGCCAAGATGCTCAGGTAGGTGCGCAGGGATCCCCG
>NZ_JANSIC010000065.1:7065-12151 GCF_047461955.1 Synechococcus sp. R55.7 | reverse complement strand
CGACCGGTGTTTAGGTCAATTCGATACAAGGTGGAGCCGCCGATGGCAAAGCCGGTATCCACTCCATCAGCAGTACGGATGTCAAACCCACCCATAGGGCCGAAGTTCACCCCCAGAGGGCCAATGGGCACCTGAACCCCATCGTTGGGGGGATTCTGCAACACCAGCAGGTTCCGTTGCCCGTCGATGTTCAGCAGCCGCGTGGATTGGGCACCCGCCACATTGTTGGTGTAGGCGGCGGCGGTGATGGCCGGCTGGGATCCCTGTAGTTCCATTGGGCCAAAGGCCAAAGGTCTATCTTGGATCACTTCGCCCGTATCCACATTGATGCGGAAGTTCTGGCCATTGGCTCCCACCAAGCGCAGCCGATCCGGAACAGGGTTGAAATCCATGCCAGAAAGCGTGCCCGCGGTGAAGGGAACCGACAGAGTGCTGGCCACGGTAGCGACACCGGTCTGCAAGTTGATGGTGTAAAGGATGCTGGTGTCGGTCAGCCCGTAAAGCAGCCGGTTGGCAGGGCGCACATCGATACCAATGAGGTTGCCGTTCACTCCTGTTACCGTCAGGGATCCCTGCACAAAGGCATCGGCAGAGCGGATGAAAGTGAGGCGATTGCCGCCGCTCAAAGCCACCAAATCCGCTTGGGAAGGCATCATCGAAGACGAAGTGCTGCTGCCACAGCCCAAGAGAGCAAAACTGCCGGCTATCACAGATGCTGCTACAAAGCTTGTGTGTTTGTGCATTGAACAGGCTCCTCAAAAGATCGACAAACCATCAAAACCACTGACAGACAAGCCCCCCTAAACCACAGAGCCTGTGGCTGCAAAGCGCTGCAGTGAAAACTTTTTTGCCCTCAACCCAGAGAACTCTGCGATTCCCTCTGCCTTGTACTGAAGGCAGTTGTTCTCCGCGATGTCAGCGCGTGGGGCGCGTCTGTAGAAATTACTCAACTCCTGGAAACTCGGATGCCTGGGATCCAAGCTTTTTGGCCCAGACTTTAACTGGAAGCGCTGGTGTAAAAGCGCAGGGCAAAGCGCCAGAAGAGATGGGATCCCCACAACAGCCCTGCCGCCAGCAGAGCGGATCCCAGCAGCCACGGCCATTGGACTCGCCCCAGCAAGGTCTCCGCCGGGATCGTGGTCAAGAAAGCCACCGGCACGACGAAGGTGAAAAACACGCGGTAGGCCACCGGATAGGCCACTATCGGAAATCGTCCTGCCTCTACTAGGCCCCGCAGCACCTCGGTGACGTTGTAGATTTTGACAAACCAAATGCTGGTGGCTCCCAACATAAACCAGAGGCTGTAGAGGATGATCAGCCCCAGCAGCAGAGGCAGCAGCCCCAGAGCATAGACCCAAGCAGGCAAATGGAGCTGGATCCCGGCGTAGAGAATCAGCAACAGGCCAAAGCCGATATCCACCAGGCCCCAGGGGGAAAACACCCTGGCCGACAGCCAAAACTGGCTGCTTATTGGCTTTAGCAAAACAAAATCCAAGGTGCCTTCCTGCACCTGCTGCACAATGCGATTGAGGTTGACGTTAAAGAGACTGGCCGACACCCCCTGCAGAATGGTGAACACCCCCAACACGATGAGGGCTTCCGGCCAACTCCAACCGCCCAGCCGGTGCCCCTGCTGGTAAAACAACGACAGCCCAAACAGAGCGGATCCCAAGCCACCCAGACTGCTGAGGCTGGCAAAGAAAAAATTGGCACGGTACTCCATTTCTGCCGCGATTGAGGTGCTCCAAAACAGCCACAATATCCGCAAATAGCGCAGCACCTTGGTTTTCTCCAATCTCAGCTTTTATCCCACTTGCGGTAACAGCGGGCGGTAATGAAATAGGGGTGAAACACCTCCAAAAAACGGCTTTGCAGCACCTGAAAGAATTGCTCTACCTTTTGCGGGTCGTCCAGGTGAAAAGGAAACTCGCCGTTAAACCCCTTGAAAAAGTACCAGTTGATCAAAAGCTTACCTGACGGCTTGAGCCAGTCGTAAAACTGCCGCAACTGCGCTGCCGGATCCGCCAGATGTTCCACCACATCGAAGCAGATGACGGTGTCAAAAAAGATCTCTTCTGGGAAGTTTTCTGGACAGTGGATGCGCTCGGTTAAGCCCAGCTTTTCCGCCCGCCATTGCACAAACTGCCGATGGATGGGGTTGATATCCCAGAAGATCACCTGATCCACCGCTGCGCAGAGGGCCGCCCCGATAGCATGGGTGCCGATGCCGCCGCCAAAATCCAACACCAACCCGCGGGCATGATCCGCCACCAGGCGTAAGGTATCGCCGATGTAGTCGGTGCTGCTCAGGTGCCAAGCCGCCAAATCCAGCAGATAGGCGGATCTCACCTGATCCCGATAAAACGCATCTGCCCGATCCCAGCCAAAGTCTCGCCGGCCCAACTCCGCCAATTGCTGCTGCCCTGCCCGCAGTTTCTCCCGCAGATCGGCAGCCCCAAGGCCCAGGAAGGATCCCAGATGGGCTTCTAGGTCAAAGGCATTTTGCCAGTAGCCGCTCAGAGCAGGTGGGATGGGGGGCACAGGAGGATTCAGAAGACTGGTTGGGTTGGCTTAGGCAACAGTGAAATCCTCTTCCTCTGGCTGAGCCAGGTTTTCCGGGTTCGGCTCCGTGTCTTTATTAAAATCAAAGGTGGATGGGGATGTAGAGCTAGCAGCATCCAGAGGCTGCAATAACTTGGCTAGGGTTTCCGGGCTGAGTCGATCCGTTGTCTCCACAATTGCTGTTACGTTCGGCCCAAACCTTATCTTATCTAGGAGCTGAAGGCGATGGGACAAAACCCGTTTTCCGTTGACGAATAGGCCATTGGTGCTGGGCCTGGATCCCGGACTGCCATCGAATACCATGTAGCTGTACTGCAGGGATCCCTGTGCAGTTGGCCCTGAACCTGGGATGCGGATGAGGGAAGCGTGTTTCCGAGAGACGCAGGGATCGTAAAGGCGAATATGATTGTCTTTAGACCGTCCCACTGAGTAATAGATACTATCCAGAACAACCCCCCTCTGCCCCAATCGATCCCTGAAGATCAAGACCCAGTGAACAGGGACAGGCTGAGTACTGCAGCGAGCAGAAGAGGCCATGATGAATCAAGCTGCACCTAGAGTCGCTGGTGTCAACAAAAGGGAAACTCAATAAAGGTGGGTAGTCACTTAGCTCTTAAAGGCCAAAGCAGCAGCTGCTTTCCCCATTATAAGTAGCCATCCCCCTGAGTCCAAAAGCCCAAGTTCAGCTAGGAGTAGGGGTGTTGCCGAAACAGAAACCGGCCCAGAAAACCCATTCTTATTGGTCTAAGATGCATCCAGAGTTACCCCGTTTTGGGGAAGAACCCTGAGAGCTCAACTCTCGGCAGGCTGGCGAGCAGTCTAGCATGCCCAAAGTCTTTTAGACTAGAGCGCAGGGAGGTAGGTTGCAGGTTTGGCTTGGACAGGAGATCATAGAGTTTCGTCGAAACCCAAAGCTCCCATTGACAGCGTGACGGTGGAACACAAGCACATTCAGTTAGACAGTCGGCCCGTTGGCCTGAACACAGCCACCGGTACCATCAAAGCCCAGTTGGACTTGCTACTGCTGGGGTTGGAGTCCCTGAGCGGAGAAAGTTCCGAAGCGGTTCTGGCCGCAGCCAAAGCCCTCAACTTGGAAGAGCAGATTGGCGACCGGGTGACCCTCTGGCGACTGCGCAATGCTAACCCCTTGCGCCGCAGCAGCGGTGGGCGCAAAAAGGTCGATATCGAAGAGGCCCGCGCCCTGGTGATGGTGATTGCCTATCTGGCTGCTCAGCAACAAGCCCGTATCCGCAGCACCTTGGAGCAACTGGAAGCCGCTGTCGATCAAGAGCTCAGCCCCTTCCGTCAGCCGCTGGTGGGAGATTACTTGGATGAATTCCTCTCTCACTACCGCAGCCGCATGGTGGATGGGGACGTGCGCGATGAGAATAGCCTCACCGAGCTGGCCCTGCGCATCTTGATTGAGCTGATGTTCTACAGTAGCCCGAAAGGCGCTCAGCGCCTGTGGAAAGCCTTGCTCAGCCGTCCTGAGATGGATTTGCCTGCCGGCAGCGATCTGGAAGAAGAGGGGGTAGCCCACAGCTCCGGCCCCGATACCTCACCCTCTTCTTGAGGCAGGTTCGTCAATTATCACCTCTGTTATCGCCTCTGTAGCCCTCTACCCGTGTTGTTCGCCCGCAGTTGCCATGCCCAGCCTCACCCTGATTAGCCACACCTATCAACAACCCACTTCTACGCTGACTGTACGGGGAGAAGCCCCTGCCGATTCCAATTCTTCAGACTCCTCTGCAACGCCGCCGCTGCAAGCCATCCAGCGCAGCTTCGAGTGTCAGTTGGAAATCCGCCAGGGGGAGACAGTCAAAACTTTACACGGCGATAACGTTTGGCTCAACGATTTGATCACCGTAATCGACCGCTACGTGGGATCCCACTTGAGTGGGGAACCCAAGGGAACCTTCAGCGGTACCGTGGCCATCCGTCCGCTTGATTTTATTTTTCATCGCCTCACGGTGCGCCAAGGGGAAGATCGCATCGCGCAGGTGGATTTGTCGATGACGCAGTTGTACGACCTGCTGGAGAACCTCTCCCAGGTGGCGGATGACATTCCCCAACTGGCCAATCTGGGAACTCCGGTGACGCGGGCTTGGTATCGACAGCCCACCGGGATCGCGGCCCTGCTGGTGGGAGGGATCGCAGTTGTGGCCGGTGTTGGGATCTGGGCCAGTCGCCCCCCTAGGGATCCCACAGCTTCCCCTTCCCCGCAAGAGCAGCTCACCATCCCTGCCTTGACGGGTCAATCGCAGCCTTTGGCCACATCCCTCCAAGAATCTGACCCAACAGCGGGAAGAGAGGCAGCAGGGGCGGATCCCCTTTCCCGTCTGCGAGACATTTTGGCAGAGCAGTGGCAGTCTCCCCCCGATTGGCCAGAGAGCTTGGTCTACCGGGTAACGGTGGATAGGACGGGATCCCCCCTGGCCGCCGAGCCGGAGAATGAGCTTGCCCGAGAGCGCCGAGCCGAAACCCCATTTGCCGACCTGCCGGAGCTACCGCCGGATCCCTTGCC
>NZ_JANSIC010000065.1:0-6965 GCF_047461955.1 Synechococcus sp. R55.7 | reverse complement strand
TAAAGTGGAAGAGTTCCCTCTATATCGGATCGCTGCCACTCTATGACCGCAACCATCGAAGTGCCTAAGCGAGGCTTACCTGTCACCATCATCACAGGTTTTTTGGGCAGTGGGAAAACCACCCTTCTCAACCACATCCTCAACAACCAGAAAGGGATGCGCACAGCGGTGCTGGTCAACGAGTTCGGCGAGATCAGCATCGATGCGGAGCTGATCGTCTCCAGCGAAGAAGACTTGGTGGAGCTGAACAACGGCTGCATCTGCTGCACCATCCGGGACGACATCGCCGAAAGCGTGTTGCGGTTGATGGAACGTTCCGACAAGATCGACTACCTGGTGGTGGAGACTACGGGATTGGCGGATCCCTTGCCGGTTGCCCTCACCTTTTTGGGGCCAGAATTGCGAGATCTGACGCGGCTGGACTCAATCATCACCCTGGTAGATGCCACCAACTTTGCCCCCGATCTGTTCAACAGCAACGTGGCCTACAGCCAAATTGCCTATGGAGATGTGATTCTCCTCAACAAAATCGATTTGGTCGAGGAAGCCGAGATCGAGCGTCTGGAAAAACGCATCCGCGAGATCAAAGAAGATGCCCGCATTTTGCGCACCGTCAACAGCGCAGTTCCCCTGGAGCTAATCTTGGATACCGATTTGTTTCAGGCTAGTTCCTTGCCCCAAGAAGAAGCCCATGATCACGACAGTCACGACCACCATGACCATGAGCACGATCATGACCATCACCACTCCCATCCCAGCCACATCGAGGCCGACGGCTTTAACTCCCTAGCCTTTGAGAGCGATCAGCCCTTCTCTTTGGATGCTTTCCAAAATTTTCTCAACGAGTTGCCCGATGCAGTCTTTCGTGCCAAAGGGGTGTTGTGGTTTGAGGAAAGCCCAGAGCGACATATCTTTCACCTCAGCGGTCGGCGCTATACCCTCAGCAGCGATGATTGGCCTCGCCAGCCCAAAAACCAGTTGGTGCTCATCGGTCAGCGGCTCGATACAGCCCAGCTGCGGGAAAAACTCCAGGCCTGTCTTGCCCGTCCGGCCACGCGGGGTCGAGGGTTTGGTCGCTGAATCAGGGATTGGCGGCAGTCCAGGCTCAAAACAGTCGGGCTACATTCCAGCACCCTCGATCATAAACCCCTGAGGTGATGGCCCACTCTCCATGTCCGACATCTTCGTGATGATCCGCAACCAGGCCAACAACGCGCTCACCTCCATCGATGGGATCCCTTTTCTCAGTTTCCTGGAGCGAGAGGGGCAGTTGATTGCAGAAGAAACCATTGAGTTGATCTATGCGGACGCTGGATTTGATGACCTGCCAATTGGAGAATACACTGTGGGGGTACGGCATGAACGGGTGGAACCCCCGAAAGCCACCTGCCCGGTCAGTATTGCCTCTGAGGACGAGGTTGTTTTGGTAACATTTGTTTACCTTGAGCCCGAGCGGGTTCTGCTGACTATTCACGTCTCTGTGGAGAAGAGGTTGTAGCCATGACTGTCAAGGTCATCCCATCGCGCTCGATCAAAGCCTTTCGCTATCGGGTGTTTTGTTTGGGACAGGATCTCTGGAATGCCCGGGATCCGATTAGCCGTGCCAACCTTGCTCTGCAACTGGCGGATGCCGCTACGACTTTGGCCCGAATGGAAGTCCAAGCCGCTCAGCCCTTCAGCTCAAGCCCTTCCTATTCCCTGCCGGAAGCTGGCCATAGGTAGCCATCGATCCAGCCGGGAATCGAGGCCAGACGCAAGGGATCCCGCCTACTCCCACTCGATGGTGCCAGGGGGCTTGGAGGTGATGTCGTAAACCACGCGGTTGATGCCGGGCACCTCGTTGACGATGCGGTTGGAAATGGTGGCCAAGAGGTCGTAGGGAACTCGCGCCCAATCGGCGGTCATACCGTCTTCGCTGGTAACCAGCCGCACCACCACCGGGCAGGCATAGGTGCGCTTATCCCCCATCACCCCCACCGACCGCACCTCTGGCAGCAGCACGGCAAAGGCTTGCCAAAGTTTGGGATAGTAGCCGGAGCGGTTGATCTCCTGCCGCACGATCATGTCCGCTTCTCGCAGGGTTTCCAGCCGTTCTTTGGTAACCTCGCCTACAATGCGGATGGCCAGCCCCGGCCCCGGAAAAGGATGGCGGCCCACAATCTCTTCCGGCAGACCCAAAGAGCGGGCCAGTTGCCGCACCTCGTCTTTGAAGAGCTTGCGCAAAGGCTCTACCAGCTTAAAGCGCAGATTTTCCGGCAAGCCGCCGACATTGTGATGGCTTTTGATCTTGACGGCAATGCGTTCTCCAGTAACCGGATCCACATGGGTATTGGCAGACTCGATCACGTCTGGGTAGAGAGTGCCTTGGGCTAAGTACTCAAAAGGACCCAGCCGCTGGGATTCTTCCTCAAACACGCGAATAAACTCTGCCCCAATTCGTTTGCGTTTTTCTTCGGGATCGGTAACCCCCTGCAACTGCCGGAGAAACCGCTCCTGGCCATCCACGTAGTGGACGGGAATGTGAAATTGCTCTTGGAAAAGGCGCAGCAGCCGCTGGGGCTCTTCCTTGCGCATAAACCCTTGGTCGATGAACACGCAGGTGAGCTGGTCGCCGATGGCCTTGTGCAGCAGAAAAGCCAAAGTGGAGCTGTCCACCCCCCCTGAGAGAGCCAAGAGCACCTTCTTGTTGCCCACACGGGCACGTACCTCTCGAATGGCTTCCTCCAGAAAAGCTGCCGTTGTCCAGGTGGGCTCGCAACCGCAGATGTGATAGACAAAGTTGCGGATGAGAAAGGCGCCAGCCTCTGAGTGGGCCACCTCCGGATGAAATTGCACCCCGTAGAGACGACGCCTTGGATCGGCAATGGCGGCACAGGGGGTGTTGTCGGTAGAGGCCAAGGTGTGAAAGCCCGGCGGCAGTTCGGTAACCGAATCCCCGTGGCTCATCCACATGATGCTGTTTTCCGGCAGGTTGGTGAGCAGGTCGGTGGGATCCAAAATGTGCAGAGCGGCACGGCCATATTCCCCCTTCTGGGCTGCTTCCACCTTGCCCCCCAACTGCTGCACCATGAGTTGCATGCCGTAGCACACCCCCAGAACCGGGATCCCTAGGTTCCAAATCTCGGGGTCACACACCGGAGCGGCTGGCTCATACACCGAGTTGGGGCCCCCGGAGAGGATAATGCCCTGCGGTTGCAGTTGCCGCAGTTGCTCAGCAGTGGTGCGATAGGAAAGGATTTCCGAATAGACGTGGGTTTCGCGAATGCGGCGGGCAATCAGCTCAGAGTACTGGGATCCAAAATCGAGAATGACGATCATCTGGCGCTGCACTTCGAGGGGGGAAAGGCCGGAACTGGGAGGAGATGCAGAAGGGATCACAAAACCTGGCACAGTGCACAATAAAAAAGCCGGTCCAAGAGACTAGCTTGGCTATGGATACGATGGATACGAAAGAAACATTAAGGGCTCTTCCATGGTAACAGGGGTGGAGAGCTTGCACGCGGCTGCCTGCTCTAAAAAGCCTCTGTCAGGCTTGCCGAGAAAACAGCGCTTCTCGGAGGAGTCTCGCCGAAAAACCGCCTGATGAGCCCCTGAAAAAGCTGGCCACCGGCTGGGCATGACTCCCGCCAACAACGCAATACAGAAGCCAGATGACCTAGCAAAGTTAAGACTTATGATCGTGAAGGAGCGCTCCAGGCCGGTGGGGGTATTGGTAGGGATCCGCAGTGCCATTTTTTTATGTCGATTGTTGCCGAGTCCTTTCAAACCTATCTGCGCCGCCGCCGTCGTCTTCTAGCCCGCCGTCTCAAGCGACAGCAGGGCTGGGTCGTGGTTTTGGCTCTGCTGGCTTTGTACTTGCTCAGTTGGGATGCGCTGGGCGAAGATGGGTCACTATCGCACCTGTGGAGGGGACAACCCCTGTGGCTGGTGTTGATCCCGCTGTTGGGGGGAGGGCTGTACAGCTTGGGCGCCGGGGTGATCTGGATGCTGCGCCAGCGCTGGTCTGCCCAGCTGTTGGCCGAGATGATCAGCTTGCCCCATTTGACTTTGGCTGCCCTGATCTGGCTGGGGTTAGCCGTTTGGGGAGAGCACCTTTCGCCTTTCCTGTTGCGACAAAAAAACCAATTGTTGGCGGGCCTGTTGATCAGTTGGCTGTTGGCCCAGGGGTGGAGTTTTTTCCAGACAGGTTGGGTAGTAGAGGCTGGGCAACTGTGGGCCGACTATCTGCAGGAGCTGCGCGGTTCTGTATTACAGCCCTGCTACCAGCGCCTGGAAACCTGTCGTCTTTCGCTCCATCTTTACCACGCCATTTGGCAAGACCTGCAACTGGAAGAACTGGAGGCCCAGCACCTGATTCAACTGTTGTCTGAGTCGTTGCTGCCGCTGACCCTGCCGCTCAAGGTCTATGCTCAGCGGGTTCACCATTGCTGTCAGCAGTTGGCAGCCCTGCTGGCGCAAATGCAGGAGCGGGTAGAGCGGTTGGAGCAGGTGCTTTTGAATGTAGAGCTGGAGTTGGCCTCTCATCAGTTGCTTCAGGCTCAGCCGCAGCCGATTAACTTGCTGGCGGAAGATTGGGCCAGCTGTCAGGAGCTGGATTTGCAGGAGTTGGTTTGCTTAAACCAAGAGCTGCTGGGCACCGACCGTTCTTTGCAGGGCTTGACCCAAGAGCTGAAAGGCTGGGCCGACAGAGCCATCCCCGCTGGATTGAAACTGGGATCCCTGGGATGAAGAAGGCTGACGCTTCTTCCTCTGAGCCCCCACAGCTCAAGACGCTGTGGGAAAGCTGGCTGGCGGAGCTGGGTTGGCAGCCTTCTGAACAGCAGCAGCAACAACTGCAACAGCTCTATCCGCTGGTGATGGCCGGAAACCGAACCCAGAACCTGACCCGCATCACCGATCCCATCGACTTTTGGGAGAAACACCTGTGGGATTCGCTGCGGGGCCTACGCCTGCTGGGATCCTGGGAGGCAATCCAAGCTCAGCCCTGGCGGGGGATCGACATCGGCACCGGGGCAGGGTTTCCAGGGATCCCGGCCCAAATTGCCCTGCCCCAAACCCGCTTTACCCTGCTGGACAGCACCCAACGCAAGATTGCCTTTGTACAGGACACCTTGCAAAGGCTCTCCCTCACCCAAGCGCGGGCAGTGGCTCAGCGGGCCGAAATTTGGGGGCAAGACCCGCAGGAACGGGGCAGCTATGATATTGCTCTGGCCAGGGCCCTGGCCTCGGCGGAGACCTGCGCCGAGTATTGCCTGCCTCTGCTCAAGGTGGGGGGACGCGCCATCCTCTATCGCGGCCATTGGACCGAGGCAGAAGCCCAAACTTTGGAGCAGGCCCTTGAGCTCCTGGGCGGAAAACTGATCCATGTAGAAGCCTTCACCACACCCCGCAGCCGTGGGGTGCGCCACTGCCTACTGCTGGAGAAAGTAGCCCCCACGCCGCCTCCTTATCCCCGCTCTCCCGGCACTCCCAAACGCCAACCGTTGGGCCAAAGCAATCGCCCATGAAGGTTAGGATCCTGAGTTTCCATCTTGCTACAAAAGCTTCTCCCAATTCTCGGACAAAAAGCTGCAAGAATAGCTTTGCAAATGCCATTGGGAAGACTAAGATGTGGTTGGCATGAGGTTCGGATTGAGCGAATGGTTTAACCAGGTGAGCCTCCGAACTGAACGCTAAAGGGTAAGGTTCGGAGTTTGCTACACCATGACCATTTTTGTAGGTAATTTGTCCTTCAAGGCCAGCGAAGAAGACCTGCGACTTGTGTTCGCCGAATACGGCACCGTTAAGCAAATTAAGCTGCCGGTGGATCGGGAGACTGGCCGTAAGCGAGGTTTTGCCTTTGTGGAACTGGAAAACGAAGCCGATGAGCAAAAGGCCATCGACGAGCTGGATGGCGCTACTTGGATGGGCCGGGATCTGAGGGTCAACAAGGCGTTGCCTCGGCAGACCAGCGCAGGCGGTCGGGATGGCCGCTCTTCCCGCTTTTGAGTTAACATGCATATACCCTTTCTCAGATGAGGTTTGAGCCAGGGATCCCAACCCGCGATCCCTGGTTTCTAGCGCGTTCCTGAGAACACTCTGCCCAGAAAGGCCAGGCTAAACCAGGCGGAGGCCACCAGGACGATGGCCGGGCCGGAGGCCACATTGAGGTAGTAGCTGGCGTACATCCCCAGCAGGCTGGCGCTCACCCCAAATAGGGATCCCAACAGCATCACCTGGTGCAATCGAGGCACCACCAGATAGGCGGTTGCCGCTGGCGTGATCAGCATGGCCAACACTAAGAGCACGCCCACTGCCTTCATGCTGGCCACCAACGTCAGGGAAGTGAGCACCATCAGCCCCCACCCCAGCCGCTCGGTGGGCAGGCCGGCTGCTTTGGCCCCCAAGGGATCGAAGCTGTAAAAGGTCAATTCCTTGAAGAAGAGGGCCACTAACCCCAACACCAAAAGGGTGATGCCCACCACTGTCAGCACATCGACAGCATTCACCCCCAGGAGGTTGCCGAAGAGGAAGTGGTTGAGATCGATGCGAGCCCGCCGTTGGATCAAAGTGATCAACAGGATCCCCAAGGCAAAAAAGGCCGAAAAGACGATCCCCATGGCTGCATCCGGCTTGAGGGGGCTGGCGGAGCGGATCCATTGAATTAAGAGGGCGCTGAGGAGACCGGCCACAAAGGCTCCCACAAACAGGTTGAGGCCCAGCATGTAGGCAATGGCCAGGCCCGGCAGCAGCGAATGGCTGATGGCATCCCCCAGGAGGGCCAAGCTTTGCACCAGCAGATAGCTGCCCACCACGGCACAGAGAATGCCGACGGCCACCGCCACCAGCAGAGCCCGTTGCATGAAGGCAAAACTCAAGGGATCCGCCAGGCTGTGCCAGAGCCATTCCATAACGTTGTTGACCTCAAACTCTCCCTAGGCAGCTGAGTCCAGCAGCAGGGCTCGGCCATAGGCCCGCTGCAACAC
>NZ_JANSIC010000064.1:9694-12163 GCF_047461955.1 Synechococcus sp. R55.7 | reverse complement strand
GCCGACTGGATCCATGTGGATGTCATGGATGGCCGCTTTGTGCCCAATATCACCATCGGCCCGTTGGTGGTGGAAGCCCTGCGCCCGGTGACGGCCAAGCCCCTGGACGTCCACCTGATGATTGTAGAGCCGGAGAACTATGTGGCGGATTTTGCCAAGGCAGGGGCCGACATTATTTCCGTGCACGCAGAGTCCAGCTCCACCATTCACCTGCACCGCACCCTCAGCCAAATCAAGGATCTGGGCAAGCAAGCGGGCGTGGTGCTCAATCCGGCCAGCCCCCTGGAGCTGATCCAATACGTGCTGGATCTGGTGGATCTGGTGTTGATCATGAGTGTCAACCCCGGATTTGGCGGGCAAAGCTTCATTCCGGCAGTGGTGCCCAAAATTCGCCAGTTGCGGGCCATGTGCGATGAGCGGGGCCTGGATCCCTGGATCGAGGTGGATGGCGGCATCAAAGCCAGCAACGCTTGGCAGGTGATTGAAGCAGGAGCCAACGCCATTGTGGCCGGTTCGGCAGTGTTCAAGGCCAAAGACTATGCAGAAGCCATTCGCAGCATTCGCAACAGCCGCCGTCCCGAGCTGGTGACAGTTTAAGGTGACAGTTCATTTTGAAGGAAACTGCTCCCTTACTGAAATCCGGCTTGACCCCAGCGCTGCGCTGAGCCAACTCCTCACGTGCCTTTAGCGCATAGCCGCAGTCTCTTTCTGGGCAGCGTAAGGCCCCGTCCCGCTGTTGACGGCAGTTGTGCCCAGGCAATGGGGAGGCCCATCGACGGAGGGTGGGATGATCGGCTGGGGCAAAGTGGGGCTGAGAAAAGTCTGACAAAAAGGCACGCGGTTGCGCCGAATATCGGCAAGGTAGGGGGGAGGAATGGTGCCCAGATAGGCGCCCAGCACCTGCTGCTCGGGATCCTCTGGCAACACTTGGTAATACAACATCAGGCGATTATCGGGAAACCAGGCGCGGATCACCCTTTGCAGGGCTGTCAAGTTGAAGCCCGGCTCTTCGGGGTTGCGAATCAGGTGCATTCCCGCCAGGCGCCCGCCGACAAAATAGGCCTGCACATAAAACCCACGGGCATAGATGGGGGGCTCCAAGGAGTTCTGAGATGAAGGGGAATCGGGCAGGTAAAGGGCTTCACCCCCAGGACGCAGTTGCCAGCGGCTCCAGCGGGGATCCTCCCGGTCGCTGGAAATGGTCTCCCAATTGTTGGCGCGGGCGTAGCTCAAGAAGCGCTCCTCGACCATGCCCAGATAGAGCATTTCCATTTGCAAGGGCAGCCGAGCCCGGGTTTGCAGCAGGGGCAGAGTGCGCACTTCTCCCTGCTTGAGCACCAAGGTCTCCCCCCGCGCCGAGCAAGGGACACCTATGAGCATAGCCATCAGCAACCCTGTTCCAATTGCCCGTCCAATCTGGCTGAGGCCGCGCCTTGCGAACAGCTCTAGCCGGAGAGGTAAAAACTGCGCCACTGGCTGCGGCTGTGGCCCATTGCCCCTCAAAACCGTCGAAGCAGGAATGTAGGATGAGATCAGCACAGCAAAAAAGCAGGGTAGTAAGTAACCGATCCTAACCCAAAGAGACAAGGTTCTTCGAGAATCTTAATCTGGTCTCTGAGGAAAGTTGCTTGCCAGTCTGCCCTGCCGATGGTTTGGGTAGCGAATGCGCATTACCCTCGAGAATGGCATTCCCGCTGCAGCAGCTTCTGACCGGACAGAATGGCCGGGATTGATCGTCATTGCCGGCCCCACGGCCACCGGGAAATCTCGACAGGCGCTGCTTTTGGCCCAACGGCTGGGATCCCCGTTGTTGAATGCGGACTCTCGCCAGGTCTACCGCGAGTTCGACATCGGCACAGCCAAGCCTACCCCCGCCGAGCAGGCCCTTTGGCCCCACGAGTTGATCGACATTGTTGATCCCTGCCACACCTACACGGTGGCCGAGTTTCAGCAGGCGGCCCAAGCCCGCATCGCCGAGGCCCATCGGCAGGGACAGACTCCCATCTTGGTGGGGGGCACCGGTCTCTACATCCAGTCGGTAACCTCCGGCCTAGGGATCCCTGCTGTACCCCCGCAGCCCCAACTGAGAAGACAACTGGAAACTTGGCCCCCTGAGATCCGCTACGCCTGGCTGCAGCAGTTGGATCCCGTTGCCGCCCAGCACATTCATCCCCATGACGCAGTGCGCACGCTGCGTGCTTTGGAGATCGTTTACACCACCGGGAAGCCGGCTTCCAGCCTACGGCAGGCCCATCCCCCCCATTACCCCATCTTGATCTTGGGTCTGAGCTGCCCAATGCCCCGTTTGGAACAACGCATTGCCCGGCGCACGGCGGAGATGATGGAGCGGGGGTGGATCGAGGAGGTGAAAACCCTGCGGGAGCGCTACGGGCCAGACTTACCCCTCTTGCAGACCTTGGGCTATGCGGAGATCGGCGCTTACCTGGAGGGGCGGATCCCGGAAGCCGA
>NZ_JANSIC010000064.1:7765-9594 GCF_047461955.1 Synechococcus sp. R55.7 | reverse complement strand
GTGGCTGGACTGCGAAGCTGAGGATTTGCCGGAGCAGATCTGGAAGCAGGTCAAGGCTTGGATGGCAGCTCCGACCACTGTTGAAACCAGTCCCGCCGCCGCTGAGCATCGGCTTTTCGATCCGTAAGGATCTCCAACACCCGCACCCCTTGGGCAGGCAAGGGATCCAGAGCTTCGGCCAGCTCCTGCCAGCTTTCCACTCGGCGATGGGGAATGTGGTGGGCCTGACAGAGCAGGGCAAAATCCACCGCCTGGGGCGTGGCGAAATAGGGCTCGAAGGGTGGGCCCACCTCAGCGATGGGCAGCAGCTCAAAAATCCCACCCCCCTGGTTGTTGATGAGGAGAATGGTCAGGGATCCCTGCAGGTGAGGGCCAAGCCGCAGGCCGCCGCAGTCGTGCAAAAAGGCCAGATCCCCGGTTAGCAACACCGTCGGGCGCTGCCGGTGGGCCACCCCGAAGGCGGTAGAGAGAAGGCCATCGATGCCGTTGGTGCCGCGGTTGAAGTAGGGCCGGATGCGGCGGTCGTTGGGGGGCCAAAACCACTCCACATCCCGCACCGGCGTGCTGTTGGCAATAAACAGCGGAGTCTCTGGGGGCAAGTGGTGGGCCAGCCACCAGGCAACCTTGCCTTCAAACCACTCCGATAGGTCAGTCATGGCCTGGTCTAGGGCAGCACGGATTTGTGCTTCCGCTGTCAGCCAGCCCTGCAGAAAAGTTGTTTGCTTGGCCGGTGCTTCTGGGATCCCGGCGACCCACTCTTCCACGGCGAAAGGCAAATGGGTGGTGGGGTTGTGCAGGGGATCCCCATTCTCAGGGCGGGGATCCAACCGCCAAACGCGGGGAGCAACCTTGGCCAGGGTTTGCCGCAGCGCTTTGCTGGTGGGCAGGGATCCCAGTTGGATGACTTGCTCCGGCCAAAGCTGGGGCCGATCCCGCTGCAGGATGAGATCGTAGGTGGTGATGAGACAGGGGTTGAGGGAAGCGTAGTTCCGCAGGGGAGAAAGCCCCTCCGCCAGCACCGGCCAGCCCAAAGCCGTCGCCAAACGGGCCACTGCCTCCACATAGCGCTGGGGATCCAGCGGTTGAGCCGGCCCCGCCAAGATCACCCCCCGCTCACAGCTGCGCCACTCCTGCCAAAAAGAAACCGTCTCCGTCTGAAAAGGGCTCCGCACCGCCTGCAAGGAAGAGCCGGTGCATGGAGGAGCAACCCCACGAAAAAAGGTCTTCTCGAACTCCGGATCTTCCTGTAGATGGAGCAGCGGCGCAGTGCTGCCATCGGCAATGGGAGCCAAGGGATCCCGGAAAGGCACATTTAAATGCACCGGGCCGGGAAAAGGGTAAAGGGTGCGCTCCCAGGCGTGAACCAGGGTCTGGCGCAAGTAGGCCAGGGCTTCTGGATCCGCGCTGGGCAGGGCCAACTCCGCCTGCCAGTTGGGGTAATGGCCGTAGAGCTTCACCTGGTCAATCGCTTGGCCGGCGCGGCAGTGGCGCAGCTCCGGGGGCCGATCCGCCGTCAAAACCAAAAGCGGCCAGCCACTTTCTGCCGCCTCAAGGAGAGCCGGGAAAAAGTGGGCGGCAGCACTGCCAGAAGTACACACCAGGGGGATGGGCCGCCGGGTTTGCTGGGCCAACCCCAGAGCAAAAAAGGCTGCCGACCGCTCATCCAGCACGGGAATTGCCTCGATGTCGGGGTGCTGGGCCAGCGCGTAGGTCAGGGGTGCTGAGCGGGATCCCGGACACACCACCGCTAAACGGCAACCCAGCCGACTCAAGGTTTCGGCCAATAGGGATCCCCAGAGGGTGTTGAGGTTGCGCCAGTCCAGCCGCCT
>NZ_JANSIC010000064.1:6326-7665 GCF_047461955.1 Synechococcus sp. R55.7 | reverse complement strand
GTCACAGCGGAGACAAGGTGTTGAGATCGAATCGGGATCCCGGCGGCAAAAAGTGAATGCGGGCATTGTGCAGCCGAAAATACTCATCCGCTGCCGCCTCCTGAACAGTCGAGTACAGTTGTGTCCCGTCCACAATCGTCACCGTCCCCAAGCCGATCACCTCCATCACATCGTCGGCCTGGATCACCACCGCCGTATTCTCATCAATGCCGATACCCAAACATTGGGGATAGTGGGCCACCGCCGTAACCAGCCGCACCAGGCGATTGCGCTG
Source organism: Synechococcus sp. R55.7 (assembly GCF_047461955.1). NCBI lineage: Bacteria > Bacillati > Cyanobacteriota > Cyanophyceae > Synechococcales > Synechococcaceae > Synechococcus > Synechococcus sp. R55.7. The sequence continues at coordinate 7,391 of NZ_JANSIC010000064.1, read as the reverse complement.
ATGGAAATGTTGATCGATGATGACGCGAGGCAAAAGGCCCAGGCCTGTCTTCACCGTTACAATTGCCGGCGTGGGCGGTTCTCCGCTGTAGCCGCGGGAGATCATCTGCTGCCCCAACGCAGAAGCTCCGGCGCTGGTTCCGGCAATTACCGTCTGCCCCCGCTGCCACTGCTGTCGAATGGCCTCCATCAGCTCGCTGTGGGCCAGCACCTCCGCCAGCCGCTCCTGATCCCCACCCGTAAAGTAGATGCCGGTGGAGAAGCGGATTTTCTCAACGTTATCGGGATCCCTTGCCTCCATCGGGCTGCGGATATCCAGAACTTGGAGGCTGGCTGCCCCCATCTGCTGAAAAATGTTGGCGTAGATCTCCCCCAGCACCGCCGGGATCCCAGAAGCCGCGGGCACGATGGTGATGTGGGCAGACTTTCCCCCCGCTCGGCGGAAGAATTCCCAAAGGATGTGGCGCTCATTTTCCTTGTCCTCTGCTCCCCCGACGGCGATGATGTCGGAACGGGCGGTGATGGGATCCTTCACAGTAGGGCGGCTTAGGGGTTGGGCGTCGTTTGTCGGCGTGGAAGGAACTCCGTTCCACTCCAGCTCACGGTGGGCGGCAGAAACATCAGGCAAATGGGGCATGGAGCGCGAGGAAGATTAAAATGGGCACATTTCACTTTCACTATGCTACGGCTTGGGATTCGGTTTGGCGCAGCTCAATTCCAGATTTCACGGAAGAGTCAGGGGTTGGTTAGGGGTCTCAAAAGGGGGAATAATGTTCATAAGAACACCCCTCGTCTCGTCCTTCGGTTCACCCAGCAGGAGCATCCATGGCCAGAAAACCTGACGGATATCTTGTCCACATCATGCTGGAAGGTGGACAAACCATGCAGGTACGGGTCAAAGAAGCCAGAGAATACACCGAGCTGATCAACAACCTCATGGTGGGCGGCGAAGAGTTCATCACCTTGCCCAAGCAAATGGACAATGAGTACATGATCGTGCGTCCTCAACGGGTGTCCGCTGTATCGGTGGAGGCAATCTACGCTTCCAGCGTTGGCATCGACCTAT
>NZ_JANSIC010000064.1:1997-6226 GCF_047461955.1 Synechococcus sp. R55.7 | reverse complement strand
GCATCGTTGACCTTGACACCATCAGCCAAAGAGATTTCCACAGGGGATCCCTCGACCGTAACCACTTCCCCAGCTTCCAAAGAGGTGGAGAGAACTTTGCCGGGCACTGCATGGTAAGTGAGAAATCGAAAAAAGTCCCCGAAAAAGATGTTTCTACTGCCCCAAGATGCTTTCTTACAAAGGCTGCGGGGGTATCTTCCACTAAGGTTAGATTTGCAACAATCATCGCAGGGTGGTGGTGAGCAATCCAAAACAGGCTGAAAAAGGATCCCTTGAGGCTGAGGGATCAGTTACGTTTGTCTGCATCTATAGTCATTCTGATTCAAACTAAAACGCTGCACCCACACCTGAAGCGTTGAATGCGCGGGGCTGGAAGACTTTTCTTGGTAGCTCAGGCGTCTCACTCTAACCTGAAACGACTGTACTGTTTTGTTTGCTCGAGCTGTCTATCCAGCGGCAGCACAAAAAATAACACCCTCACGGTGCCGAGCAAAGGGATAAATGAGTTAACGAGCTCGTAATAATCCTGGCAGTTGTGCTTACTCTTCTTCCGGCTCGAAGTCTTCGTCGTAGTCGTCCCCGATCAAATCGTCGATATCGTCGATGTCTTCTTCCAAAATCATCTCAGGGACCTCAATGGGCTGCTCGATCAACCGGCCCTCTTTGCGCAACCAGTCAAGAATGGAGAGGCTGCTAGGAGAGGGCACCACCGTTGGCGGCTGATCGCGGGGCTCTTCGCGCAGAGAGGGATTGTGGTAGTACATGCCGTACGGAAAAAGGGCAGTTATCGACGAGGAATGAACTCGGCTTGGATTGATCTCCTCTCAACCGAGGGACGCGGGCTTTCCATCGATATATCCCTCAGTTTAGCCTATGCCTGCCACTCCTGCAAAAAGCGGCGCAGCACCCGCTCCAGTTCAACAGCCCGCGCTGCCTTGAACAGCAGCCGATCCCCGGCTTGCACGTGATGGAGCAAGATTTCCAGCAGTTCGGATACCTCCTCGCAGCGTTCTGTCTGGGCTGCCGGTTTTTGGTCGAGCAGCGGTTGCATTTCTCCTTCGGGATCCAAGAGCAAGATCCGATCCAGCCCCAAAGGGGCAGCCGCCCGACCCACCTCCGCATAGAGCTGAGGCGCATGCTCTCCCAATTCCCGCATCGGGCCGAGAATGGCCCAGCGCCGTTTTCCCGGGGTTTGGGCCAGCAGGTGTAGAGCCGCGATCATCGCTTCCGGCGAGGCGTTGTAGGTTTCGTCCCAGATTTCCACATCTCCTGCCAGCTTGAGATGGCGGTTGCGCCCCTCCAGAGGGGTAGGCAAAGCAATGGGTTCTCGGAGCCGCTCCCAATCCAGCCCCAAGCTGCACAGAGCAGCCAGCACTCCCATCCAGTTGAGGGCATGGTGTCTTCCCGGCAAGGGCACCGGCAGCGTTAGGCCCTCCACAGTTACCGTTTGGGCTTGGGGATCCCATTCTCCCCGTAAGTCCCCCCGATCCAGACCATAGGTAAGGGTTTGTCCCGACCACAGGCTGGCGGCAGTGGACAACAACAAGGGATCTTCTCCATTCAGCAGAGCCACCCCCTGCCCTAGCTCCTGCAGCAGCTCGCACTTGGCAGCAGCAATGGCCGCGCGGGATCCCAGTCTGCCGATGTGGGCGGTGCCAATATGGGTGATCAAGGCGTGGGTGGGCTGAGCCATCTGAGCCAGGCGGCGAATTTCTCCGGGGCCTCGCATGGCCATTTCCAGAACCACAAACTGATGCTCCGGTCGCATCTGGAGCAGGGTTTGAGCAACCCCGATGTCGTTGTTGTGGTTGGCCTCACTTTTGAGAACTGTGCCGTAGCGGGATAGGGCAGCCGCCAGCATTTCCTTGGTGGTGGTTTTGCCTGCTGAGCCCGTGATGGCTACTACGGAGGGGGGAAACTGCTCCCGCCAGCCTCTGGCAATGCGCTGGTAGGCAGCTAGGGTATCTGAGACTTGAAAATGGGGCCCAGCCACCGGACGCTGGCTGATGACGGCAACGGCCCCCCTTGCCAAAGCTTGTGGAATGAAGTCGTGTCCATCAAACCGTTCCCCCCGCAGCGCCACGAAGACTGAGGCTGGCTGAAGTTGGCGGCTGTCGGTGCAAATGGCTTGGACGGGAAGACCCAACAAATGGGGATCCCCCTGCAGGGGAGTTTGCAGCAGGTCAGCCACAGTTCGTAAGGTCAGCATCGGGCAGAAACTCCAATTCGCCTACAGCCTCTTCGTCTATGGTCATTTCAGACCCGATTGAGACATTTCCCAAGCGCTCCCCCTCACCCCCAGCCCCTCTCCCAGGGGGAGAGGGGAGTTGGGGATAGCTGTACAGCTTTTTTCAGCGTTGTTTACCACAGCCAGTGTCAATCAATCTCTTGCGTGGGAAGGCTCCCGCTTGGCTACGGAACTCCCATGAAGTCGGAAAAAGCTGTAAACCCAGTTCCTGGGCAACGCCAATACACGACTGGGTATAGGAAGTTGTCAGCTGGGTTGCAGCGTTTCGATCCCAGTCGGGAGGGCGATGATTGCCTCTTTGGCCATGCCGATGAACAGGCCATGTTCCACAACCCCCACCGTCCCTTTGAGTTGATCGGCGATCTTGGCAGGATCCGCCATGGGGCCGAATTGGCAGTCGAGGATGTAGTGCTGCTCGTCCGTCAAGTAGGGATCCCCGTTGGCATTCCGCCGTAAGGTGGCTGTGCACCCCAGAGCCTCTACCCGCGCCAAGGTGGTTTTCCAGCCAAAGCGCACCACCTCCACGGGCACAGGGAAGCGGGTGCCCAACTGCGCGACTTTTTTAGAGGCATCGGCGATGATGATCAGCTCGGCAGCGCTGGCCTCCACCAATTTTTCCCGCAACAGGGCCCCTCCTGCCCCTTTGATCAGGTTCAGGGATCCCACTTCAATCTCGTCGGCCCCATCGATGGCCAGATCCAGGCGCGGCTGCTCTTCTAGGGTAGCCAGCGGGATCCCCAGGGAGCGGGCCTGTTCAGCCGTGCGCTCGGAGGTGGGCACACCGAGGATCTGCAGACCCTCGCTTTGCATCCGCTCTGCTAGGGCGCTGACAGCAAAGGCGGCTGTGGATCCCGTGCCCAGCCCCACCACCATTCCCGACTGCACCTTTTGAACTGCAGCCCGGGCTGCCGCCTGTTTCAGCTCATCTAAAGACTCGGTCCCGCTGCCGCCAAGGGTAGTCATTCCCAGCTCCTCTCCCGTGGATGAAGATCCTACCAAAGTGCTTTGCACCGCTACCGCCCGCTCCAGCTAAAACCCTCCGGCGCTGCCACCACCCGACCGAAGAGATCATAGGGCTCGGCGTGGGTGATCTGCACCGGCACCAGGGATCCCAGAGAGCCCTCCCCACGCACGTACACCACCCCGTCCACTTCGGGGGCAAAGCGAGGGGAGCGGCCAATCCACTCGCCGGTTCTGGGGTTTTCCTGCTCCAAAAGTACAGGTACCACTCGGCCCACCTGCTCGCGGTTGCGGCGGAAGGCAATGCCTTGCTGCAGTTGCATTAGACGGGCGCGGCGCTCTTGTTTGACGGCCTCTGGAACCTGATGGGGGAGGTGGTAGGCAGGGGTGCCCTCTTCGGGAGAAAAGGTAAACACCCCCACATGGTCAAACTGATGGCGCTGGACAAAGTCTAGTAGATGCTGGAAGTGCTCCTCCGTCTCCCCAGGAAAGCCGACGATAAAGCTGGTGCGCAGCACGGCATTGGGCAACGCCTGGCGCAGCCGCTCGATCACCCGGTCGTTGACCTGCCCTTGCCAGGGGCGATTCATGGCCTTGAGGATCTCAGGATGGCTGTGCTGTAAAGGCAGATCCAGGTAAGGCAGGAAATTGGCGGTCTCTTGAATGGCCTCCACCACAGCGGGGGTAATGCCCGTGGGGTAGGCGTAGAGCATGCGGATCCAGGGAATGGGGATCTGGCCCAGGGCGCGGATAAGCTCAGCCAAGCGCGGCTCCCCGTAGAGGTCGATCCCGTAGTGGGTGGTGATCTGGGAAATTAAAATCAGCTCCCGCACTCCTTCCTCGGCCAGCTGTTCTGCTTCCCGGAGGATGGACTCGATGGAGCGAGAGCGTTGGTCGCCCCGCAAGTGGGGGATGATGCAGAAAGAGCAGCGGTAGTTACAGCCCTCGGCTACCCGTAGGTAGGCCACAGGCGCATGGGTGGTGCGATAGCGAGGTACGGTCTCGTCGGCAATGTAATCCA
>NZ_JANSIC010000064.1:0-1897 GCF_047461955.1 Synechococcus sp. R55.7 | reverse complement strand
CGCCAGCCGCCGTCGAAAACAGAGGTGCCCGTCCGTAGCCCCGCAGTCGCAGCGCCTGATAGGTGCGCTCGGAGCGCTCGTAGCTGCGCACCAACAGGGTGCCCACCGAAGCGGCCAGAAAGGGCAGATCTTGTCTTAGAGACGGCCCAGGACGCCACAGGGATCCCCGCGGTCGCCAACCCCTCAGCCGGGCTGCCCGTTGCATCTGCTGCCACTGAGCGGCCACCTCCTGCAAATAGCGCTGGGTGAGCCAGGCCAGTTCCAGCAGGAGGTCTGGGATCCCCAGGGCCCGCAAAGCTGCCAACAGTTCCGATGTGGGGGTGGTCTCCAGCAGCAGCATCGTGAGGGCAAATAGGGCCAGCCCTCTCCCCCCAATGCGAAGCGCCATCTGCAGCCCCTCCCAACGCAGAGCCAGGGATCCCCAGCGCCACAGGATGGTTTCCCCCGCCCAGAAGGGTAGGATCCCCATCAACCCTGCCACCAACAGCCCTGGGGCTGCCAGCCGCCTCAGCCCGAGGCTCCAAGGCAATCCCGACAGGCTCCACAGTCCAGCCACCAGCGCCCAGATGAGCGGCAAGAGGGCCAGGCACCTCACCGAGGCGAAAGCCGCCATCAGCGCCATCAGGCCCAGCACCTTGGGCAGAGGTTGCCACCGGTGCAGCCAGGAAAGGGGTTTGGAGGGGTGAGGATGGGATTGTTGACCGCGCCAGCAGCAAGGGATCCCTGAGCCGGCTTCATCTCTTGCCATACTCTCCCAGCAGCGCCGGTTGTACCCGCTGCAAAAACAGCACCACCCAACTGGCGAACAACCCCTCCACCACCATCAGGGGGATGTGGGCCACCACCAAGCTCCCAAGAGCCAGGCGACCGGCTTCTGTGGAGAGGATCCCGCTGCCAGCGTCAACCACAGCAGCCATGACCACCCCGTAAAACAACAGCACTGCTAGACCCACCCCAACCGCTCCCGCCAAGAAGGCAGACACTCCGGCCCCCATCACCCGACGGCCTGCCCGAAAAATCCCACCGGCCAGGAGCGCCGGGATCCCCATAATGGCGGCGTTGATGCCCAATGTGGTCAGGCCCCCATGGCCAAAGGCCACCGCCTGAAAAAACAAGCCCACTACAATCGCCGGATAGGCCAAAGCCCCCAACATCAGACCCATCAACCCGTTCAGCACCAGATGCAGGCTGGCCGGGGGAAAGGGCAGGTGAATCGAAGAGGCCACAAAAAAGACAGCCGTGAGCAAAGCCGCTTTGGGCAACTGGTCGCGACAGCGTTGCGTAGCAATATGGCGGGGATCCCGTTCCCACCAAGGACATTGCTCGGCAACGCCGGCGCGACGGAGAAGCCGCAAGCTGTAGCTGGTGATCAGGGCGGTGATGCCATAACCCCCTAGCCAAAGCGGTGCTGGCAAAATGCCATCGCTGATGTGCATGGTCAGTCCTACTCCAGAGCAGAGGAGCCAGCCTGGGAGCCTGAGATTCCTGACCCTGGAGATCCCGAAACCGGTGGGCTCTCCACCGCTGCGTAACCAGATTGACGGGGCCTGGAGAAGAAGAGAGCTGTGCCCAGACAGCCCCAAATGACACAGGCAGCCATAACCCCCCGCTGCAAAGGCCCAAAGGGTGGGGAAGCGCTGGGGATCCCTTCTGTCTGAGGGAACTCCTCGCCCACCGGCACGTTGACCAACACCCCATGCCCCGCCTGGCGAATCCGCACCTGCCAGAGGCCCGTCAGGTTGGGATCCGGCTGCAGCAGAAATCGTCCCCGCGCATCCGTCTGTCCCTCCTGCCAAGGGGTAGTGGGATCCGTTGGCGCAAATACCGTCACCCGGGCGGATCCCATCGGTTCCCCAGAATCGTAGCGGGCCTCGATCTCAAAAGCGGGAACAGCCCG